>JADBON010000292.1:0-2233 GCA_015656305.1 Alistipes sp. | reverse complement strand
GATAATATTACTATCCTCATCCTCGGACAAGAGATAGAAATTCACCCTATCGCACCTATCTATCTTATTACCAATGCTTCTAAGACCAAGAATCTTGAAGACATCGGCTACGTCCTCGGTCTTAAGCGCCTCGATACGACGTGGGCAACTTGCGATATAGCCACCGATATTATCTATTCGCTTGGTATGCGTATGGCTCAACGAGAAGGTGTTTGCCATACGCGAGAGGCTCATAGCCTTCTGACTCTCCTCGTTATGGCGGTTTATGTCGATAAATATAATGGCATATTTCCCTTTATCGTCCCCTTTTTGGATACTCTCGGCAAGGGTTAGCGATGCCTCATTAACACCCCAAAAGATATGCAACTGACGGCCACGAACACGAAGGAAGAAGAGACGGATGTTAGCCTTAATTTTGTATCCAATCATTCGGAATACGAAGTAGAAGCTGACAAGTGCCGCGGCGAAGTGCGTCAACGAGAAGGCCATCATATAGAGGGCATCGTGGCGCAACTCTTGAGCCACACGTGCCAATTCGTTTGAGACAACAAACATCTTAAACGACGAGATTATAGAGCGTGGCACAATCACCAACATTCTACTTATCCACGTAGCACCAACCGTCGCATCGTAGTAACCCACGCAGTAGAGCGCGATACCCACCATAAGGATAATAGCAGCAACTACCGTTAGCAACTGCGGCATCTTATCAATTATGCCACTCACGCGCTTCGAGTTTATAACCCAAAGTCCTCCAATAAGCAACGCAATAATAATCACGGCATCGAAGGTAAGCCCCATAGCGGGCAACTTATCATAGAAATCACTCACTTTCTCTGCCTTTTTCGCTATATCTTCGGCTACCGCCGCACCTGCTGGCGAGGCTACGAACGAATAAAAACTCATAACTAAAAATTTGGGATGTAGTTTTACAAAGTCATCATCTACAAAGATAGCGAAAATATATATTGTCGCACCACATTCGGCGATAAGTTTTAAGTTTTATCCCCCTATTCGGCATCATTAGATGCATATACTACAAGCACGTACTACCACTTTGGAGCGTGCGGAGTGTTGTAACCTCACAACTTTTTAGTATATTTGTAGTATGAAATATGATATTGTAATATTCGACCTTGATGGCACGCTGCTAAACACCATTGGTGACTTGGCAGCTTCGGTAGATTATGTAATGCGTAGCCGCAACCACCCCGAGCATACCGATGCGGAGTATCGACAGATGGTAGGTGGTGGCATTAAACGCCTTGTGGAGCGTGCGCTCCCCGCAGAGCTTGCCCAGGATGAGGCGTATGTCGAGGAGTGTGTGGCTCAGTTCCGCAAATATTATGTCGAGAATATAGACCGCTATACACACCCTTATGATGGTATGCCTGAGCTACTTCGTAGGCTACGTGCCGAGGGCGTTAAGGTTGCCGTAGCCTCGAATAAATTTCAGCACGGCACGGAGCGTCTTGTAGCAAAATTCTTCGGCGACATTGACTTTGTGGTCATAGAGGGTAATCGTGAGGGCGCACCGCTAAAGCCCGATCCACAGATTGTGCGAAACATCCTTAATATTGCTGGTGTGGATGACTCACGAGCTATTATGGTAGGTGATTCGGGCATCGACATCCGCACCGCTGCCGCCGCCGAGATAGCCTCCGTAGGTGTAGCGTGGGGATTCCGCTTTGCCGAGGAGCTTTACGATGCAGGTGCTACGGATGTAGTATCCACAATGGAGGAGTTGGAGAAGGTTTTATTTAAATAGAGAAGTGTTATGGAGCAGAAGAGTGTTCAGATGTGGAGCGAATGTTACATAAGCGGAGAGGTTACGGCGTGTGACCCAGGCCGAAACACCACCTCAGTATATACCAAAACATATCGTCGCGAGGAGATTGCAGTAGGAGATAACCTCACCTACTACAACCAGCATCTACCAAAGGTGAAGGTTGTGGAGATTGGCGAAGAGTACCTCGTGGTTAACTACTTCGGTGGCGACCATAGAGTAGACACAGGAGGTCGCCTCTCAACACCACGTCATCCCCTCGATTATGCCTACTCCGAGGTTACGATACGCATTGAGTAGTAGTCCGAAAAACAAAAATTCCATCTTCGTGTGAAGATGGAATTTCTATTTTTAATAAGTCTACGCCTACTTCGTAAGCGCTCGCCAAAGCATATCCTTCAGCTGTGTAATATTCATATTGGCAACCGACGAGATAAAGATTGACTC
>JADBON010000311.1:0-2017 GCA_015656305.1 Alistipes sp. | reverse complement strand
GGGATAGGTGCAGACTCGTGGTTAGCACCCTTCTTCACGCAGCACATCTGCTGAACTTCGTGTGAGTAAATCATAGTCTTAATAGTTTTAATTTATTGTATATCAATACTTATTTCAGAATAATTAATTCGCCAAATCACGTAACTTATGAACGACGAATTTTCTTCTTGCACAAATCGTGACAAAGGTACGAAAACTTAACGGAATTATCAATTATGAATTCATAATTTTTTTTAAAAATTCAGCATTATTTACCGTCTTTAAAGAACTCTGATTGCAAGAATAGGCGTATCGAGGTATCCACAACGTTGCAGTCGTAAGACTTCGTACACTCGCAATCAAGTTCCTCCCACGCACAAATACAGCGGTGTAACTTATGCTGAATATCCGTCCTCTCCGCACGCGAGAATCCACGAAGCTCGTGTGATGCCACCCAACGCTGATGCTCCGTAAGTGCAAGGTTCATTAGGAGTGTTTTATACGCCTCGCCACGCGCCTCATTACCACTACCATCATACCCTATCGTCTTATCACGGCGCGTTGCCACGATATCGTTAAGTTCCTCAAGCAGTGAGCGATACGTCTTGATACGTCGATTGCACTCCTCACATATCTCCGCCTCGGTAGCGGGAATTAATACGATAGATTGCAGTGCCTCCTTCTGCGCCTGTTTCTTTGCATCTTTGAGTATTTTCTTGCGTTCGGGAGTTGGCTCCGATTTATACTCCTCCTCTAACTCCGCAATAGCCCTCTCGATATACTCCTTGCGTTCGGCGATAACCCTCTGCTCGCGCTCTGCGGCAAACTCCGCGGCGACACTTCCCCACAGCTCCTCCAAAGAGAAGGCACGAATACCCATCAGTGCCATCTTGGTATTCAGATGGAGTGTATTGGAGATATTCTCATCAATTCTACGCACCATATCGTTGATAATCACGAAGCGCGACAACCCCTCCAGCTGCTTCAGAGCTATGCTCTGTGCCGAGAAACTACCCCTCCAAAAGGCTTGAATATCGTCGGACGTAAGCGCAGTAGCATTATCCGAGCCATTCTCATAGATATAGTGGTATTGCTGCGCCCTTGAAAGTACGAAATCCTCAACGATAAGTTCATTGGTATAGATATCGTTGATGTTACCAAAGAGGATTATCTCACAGCCGTGTACCGCCGCCGACTTATTGAGCATATTCACAACATCGGACATCTGCGTATGTTTCTCACGGTTGTAGCATCGCACAGCAATCTTAATAGGCTTATCGCCAGCAACACGATGCGAGATGATATATTTATGGATGTTTACGGCCAGCGACATACTCATATCATCATCCAAGATTGCAATGACAATATAGTTGAGCTTATGGATATTTTCGGACATATACTCCCAGAACTCGTTGGAGTCTGCCGAGGCATTCTTCAACGTTAGGATGCCACGTCGCTGAATATTTGGCATCTGGGTAAGAATAGTTCCCTCGATGCTCTTCATACGTGTATCAAACGCGCAGCATCTAAACTGTAGTGGCGTGCCATCGCGCTTAATAAACGAGGAGTACTCATAGAGGAAGTTGAAGGCCTCCTGGCCTGTCTCGCCAAATCCCACGATAAGTGCCTCAAACTCATCATCCTCGACCGTAGCAGTTCGAGGGTCTACCTTCACAGTGCTTACAGGAAGGCTATTATAGTGGAGTTTGAGTGTCAACACCGAGAGATACGAGGAGTCGATAAGCTTAATATCTACGGTCTCGGCAGCGGTGTTATAGAGCGAGTAGTTATCGTAAATCTCATTCTTATCGGAGTTACGCACGTGGGTATATATCTTCATCTTCTGGTGCGCACCCGCCCTATTTAGACGTATATCCTTCTGCAGGTTCAACGCCGAGATAATATTACTATCCTCATCCTCGGACAAGAGATAGAAATTCACCCTATCGCACCTATCTATCTTATTACCAATGCTTCTAAGACCAAGAATCTTGAAGACATCGGCTACGTCCTCGGTCTTAAGCGCCTCGATACGACG
>JADBON010000089.1:0-5583 GCA_015656305.1 Alistipes sp. | reverse complement strand
GGTAGAGGTTGAGGGACAGCGATTTATAATCGACGCGGGCCCCGACTTCCGCTATCAGATGTTGCGCGAGGGGGTGACACATATCGATGCCATTCTGCTTACGCACGAGCATAAGGACCATACGGGAGGTATTGACGATGTTCGCGCCTTCAACTTTGTGGATTTCCCTGTGATTCACACCACGCATATCTACGGCAATGAGCCTACGATAGAGAGTATTCGTCGCGATTTCCACTACGCCTTTTCGCAAAATAAGTATCGCGGTGTACCAGAAATCAAGCTCCATACGTTAGATGAGCAACATCCGTTCACCATTGGTGGTGTGGAGATAATTCCCGTTGTCGGTTCTCACTCGGAGCGTTTTCGTTCCGTGGGCTTCAAGTTTGGCGAGTTGGCATACCTTACGGATATGAACCATATCGCCGATGCGGAGTTGGAAAAGTTGAAGGGTGTTAAGGTGTTGGTAGTAAATGCATTGCGCTGGGAACCTCATAGCTCGCACTTCTCGGTTGCGGAGGCTATGGAGGTTATCCGCAGAGTAGCTCCCGAGCGCGCGTATTTAACCCATATGTCACATCGTATTGGCCTTCACGCCGAGGCTTCGGAGCGTCTGCCCGAGGGTGTGGAGCTGGCATACGATGGACTTACGGTGGAGTTGAATGATTAAAATTGGGTAATGATGAAGAGATATCTTGAGGGGAAGGTTGTTGTAGTCACAGGAGCGTCGTCGGGTATTGGCGAGGCTATGGCACGCGAGTATGCCAAGATGGGTGCAAAGGTGGTTATGGCAGCACGCCGCGAGGAGGAGTTGCAGCGCATAGCCGCGGAGATTCGTCAGTCGGGTGGCGAGGTGACCTACTCGGCGTGTGATGTTGTCTCGGAGGATGACTGCAAACGCCTTATGGAGAGGGCTGTCGAGGCCTTTGGCGGTATCGACGTGCTGATTTGTAATGCGGGCCTTTCGATGCGAGCGTTATTTGATGATTGCGACCTAAAGGTGTTGCATCGACTTATGGATGTCAATTTCTGGGGTACGGTGAACTGCACGAAGTATGCCTTGCCGTGGCTTCAGAAGTCGCGAGGCTCACTTGTTGGCATCTCCTCTGTTGCGGGTATTCACGGCTTGCCAGGACGTACGGGGTACTCGGCATCGAAGTACGCAATGACGGGTTTCTTGGATACGATACGTGTTGAGAATCTTAAGAAGGGGGTTCACGTTATGACTGCGTGTCCAGGCTTTACGGCCTCTAACGTTCGCTTCTCGGCACTCACTGCCGATGGCTCACAGCAGGGCGATACACCACGCAACGAGGCGAAGATGATGACTCCCGAGCAGGTTGCGCATATCGTAGCACGTGGCATCCACCGCCGCAAGCGTCTCTGTCTTATGGAGTGGGAGGGGCGTGTCACACATCTTCTCAATAAGTTTTTCCCGGCGTTTGTCGACAGAATGTTTTATGCGGTGATGGCCAGAGAGCCTGATTCGCCACTGAAATAAGTTAGGGTGTCCAAGAGGGCACCCTAACTTGTTTGGTCTATCGTATCGAGTGTTCGCGCATCCAGCGGGCTATCTCCTCAGAGGCTACGCCACGCTCCAAAACACCAACCTTCTCCTCCATAAATGCCTTAAGTTTAGCGGAGTAGGCTGCGTTATCAAACCCCTCCAATATCTCGAGAAGTTCATCCTCGCTCTCGGCAAGAGGGTATGGCAGATTGTGGATATCGAAGTAGTAGCCACGGTCGTACTGCGCAACATCTATGGCATAAAGAAGGCAGGGCTTACCCATCATCGAGAAGTCGAACATCGAACTTGAATAGTCGGTGATAAGCATATCCGATGCCGAGAGAAGCTCCTGCATATCGTGATACTTTGTGCCATCGTAGACATCCTCAAAGGCGATGAGCGGCGAGGTGTCGACACGTCCCATAAGGTTGGGGTGGAGGCGCACGATGATGCTAACACGCTCCGCTCCGAGAGCCTTGCACAACGCTCCCTTAACTCTCGACCAGTCAATGCTATAAGGCTTGATGCTCAAGTCGTGGATACTACGGAACGTAGGGGCGTAAAGCACGATTTTGCTCTCTGCGTCTATGCCATAATGCTTCTCGATGCGCTTACGCGATGCCTCGATGCCTGCGGCGTTGAAGAAGAGGTCGTTGCGTGGTATGCCACACTCCAAAATCTCGCCATCGTACCAGAAGGCGCGGTGGATAAGTTCGGTATGCATACGGCTTCCCGATATCATAAGGCTACACGCCTTCGAGTCGAGCTTCGCGCGTTGCACATAGCTATATCCAAGTTTGTCTGCCACATCACCCTCGATGCGCTTGAGGGCCACGCCCGCGTGCCACAACATAAGATACTTCTGCTCGGGGCGCTTATGCCAATAGATGCGATAGGGTGCCGAACGGCTATTTGTAATCAGGAATTCGGTGGTTGCAAGGAGTTTGAAGTAGTCCCACGACATAAACCTTACGACCTTGATGCGAGGGTCTACCGACGAGGTGTTTATCCCCTTGCGGAATACCCAATAAATCTCCATATCGGGATGATGCTCAAGGATATACTCGCTCAGGTAGCGGGGGTTACAGCCATACTGCTTGAAGTTATATGCCCAGCACATAACCCTTCCAGGCTTCACGTCCAATGTCAGGCGAAATAGGTATGATATGATGTTGCCAAAGAGCTTTGCAGCGTAGTTGGCGACATAGGCGATTTGCTCTCCCAGGCGTCTCATTTATTATAAATTTAGGTATAATAACAACGCAAATATAAGAATTAATCTTTGTTTTTGGAAAATTATTCCTAAATTTGCCAATAATTTACTACTCAATGAAGAGACCTGAAATCGACAACGAAGCGTTGCGAAAACGATATAGTCCCGATGGCTCGAAGCTGCGTCGTGACCAGCTGGAGCTTGTGGAGATGCTCAAATTCCTGGATGATATCTGCAAGAAGCATAACATCCGCTGGTGGTTAAGTTCGGGAACTCTTATTGGCGCAGCACGCCACGGAGGCTTCATCCCTTGGGATGACGACCTCGATATAGCGATGCTTTGTAGCGACTATAAACGTCTAAAAAAGATACTCCTTAAGCTAAACGATGAGCGATACGTACTTCACTGTATGGATAACGACGTGGAGTATGTGAATCTCTTTGGTAAGTTGCGTAAGCGTGAGGGAGTTATAGGTGCGGCGAGCCGTCGCTATAACTACTACAAATGGCGCGGTATAGGTCTTGATATCTTCCCCGTAGAGAGGAGTAATTACCTCGCGGCACGCATCGCGTCGGTGCTATATAATAATCTCCAGCACTTGACATCATACATTAAATGGGGCTGGTTGCGTAAGCCGTTGATTCGCCTTATCGAGGGACTCTGCTTGGGCGTTATCTTCCCGCTACTACGCCTCATAGGTCTTATAAACCCACGTGGCGAGTATCACTATGCTTTGGGTGTTGGTTGGCCAAAGAGTACGATATTTATGAACGAAACGATGCCTCTTGAGAGAATGTCGTTCGAGGGTGTTGAGATGCCTGTTCCGAAGGATACGGATGCCTACCTACGTAGGATATATGGCACTTGGTGGGAGCTGCCTTCGGATGAGGCGATAAAGCGCGCGATACATTGCCGTGAATATCGTGAGGAGATATATGGCAGTGAGGCTTAAAACTCGGAATAGGATGGAGATAAAGATAGATAACGAAGCACTACGCGCGAGATATAGCCCCGAGGGTTCGAAACTGCGTGAGAATCAGCGGGCGTTGTTGGATATTCTGCTTGAGTTGGCCGACATCTGCCAGAAGAATAATATCCGCTGGTGGTTGAGTTCGGGTACGCTTCTCGGTGCGGCGCGTCACGGTGGCTTTATACCCTGGGACGATGACGTGGATATAGCGATGCCGCGCAAGGATTTCAGGCGTCTGGAGAGAATCCTGCACGCTATGGATAACCCGAAGTATGTCTATCAGTCGATGCGTAGCGATGTGGAGTACACGAGCGTTTTTGGTAAGTTTCGCAAGCGTAACGATGTGATTCATACCACGGGAAAGCGTCATCAATATCTCCAATATAAGGGCCATTTCGTGGATATCTTCCCTGTGGAGAAGACGAACTACTTTGCCTCACGTGCTGCGAAGGTTGTCTACGATTCGTTGCAGCATCCTACGGTCTATATCAAGAACAAGTGGTTGCGAAGATTTATGGTGCGAAGTGTCGAGGTGCTTTGTTTGGGTGTTATCTTCCCGCTGCTGCGTGTCATAGGCCTTATCAACCCACGTGGCGAGTATCACTATGCGTTGGGTATGGCGTGGCCAAAGTCGGTGTTCTTCGCCGAGGAGATATTTCCTACTACAAAAGCGGAGTTCGAGGGGCACCTGTTCCCCGTTCCAAAAGATACGGATGCCTTTCTCGGTAGGATATATGGCGATTGGAGAAAGCTCCCTTCGGATGAGGCGATATTGAGGAGCATACACTCGGCAGAGTATCGCAACGAGATATTGGAGAGAATGCAATAGACGAGATTATGAAAAGGGTTATTACATACGGAACATACGACCTTCTTCACGAGGGACATATCAACCTTCTGCGTCGTGCGAAGGAGCTTGGCGACTACCTTATCGTAGGCGTTACGAACGATAGCTTCGACCGCGAGCGTGGCAAACTCAACGTGCGCAATAATGTTTTGGAGCGTGTTGAGGCGGTGAAGGCTACGGGATTTGTCGACCAGGTGGTTATCGAGGATTACGTGGGCCAGAAGATTGATGATATCCTGAAGTATGATGTCGATATCTTCGCCATAGGCTCCGATTGGGAGGGTAAGTTCGACTACCTAAAGGAGTATTGCGAGGTTGTCTATCTGCCTCGTAACGAGGGTGTCTCCTCTACGATGTTGCGTGCCGAGAGTCAGCAGGTTATATCCCTCGGCGTGGTAGGTTGTGGTCGTATTGCCCAGCGCTTTATCCCCGAAATCTCGAAGGTCGATGCAGTGCGCCTCACGGCCGTTTACGACACTTTGCGTAGCGCTGCCGAGGCGATTGTGGAGGATGGATGCTACGTGTGTGATAGCTTCGAGGAGCTTGTAGATAGGGTAGATGCGGTCTATATCGCAACACCACATTTGGAGCACTATGCACAGGCGAAGTATGCCCTGGAGCATAATCGCCACGTGCTGTGTGAGACACCTATGGTGCTTCGCACGGAGCAGGCCGAGGAGCTTATTGCATTGGCCGAGGAGCGAAATCTTGTGCTTCTGGAGGCTAATAAAACAGCCTTCTGTCCAGCCTTTAACCACCTTATAACACTCATCAAGAGTGGTCTTATAGGTGATGTTGTGGGTATTGATGCTTCGGAGTCGAAGCTCTGGGGCGCCGAGAAGCTGAAGCGAGAGTTGGATCCTCGCGAGGCGGGAGGCTCGTTGTACGAGATGGGTTCCTATCCGTTGTTGCCTATTCTTCGCCTCTTGGGTACTGATTACGAGAATGTTAACCTATATAGTCGCCTGGATGATAATGGTGTGGATGTCTACACTCGAGGTATCATCCGCTATCGTAAGGCAGTGGCATCGTTCCAGCTCGGTTTGGG
>JADBON010000058.1:0-6514 GCA_015656305.1 Alistipes sp. | reverse complement strand
TCGGTTGCATCCATCATCAGCTATATGCTAAACGTAGCAGGCACGGATGCTCACCTTAAGGGTTTTGGCGTGGAGGCTTTGCAGGGTCACTCCTTCACGTGGGTACTATCTCGTTTGGCCGTTGAGATTTCCACACAGCCACGTCAGTATACCGACATCGAAATTGACACGTGGGTAAATGAGTTTAACCGCCTCTCATCAACGCGTAACTTCAAGATGCGTATTGGCGATGAGGTTATCGCAGCGGGCGTATCGCAGTGGTGTATGCTTAATATGGAGACTCGTCAGGCTGTAGATATGACTCTTTTGAAGGATGTCTACGAGCGTGCTATGGTTGCCGAGGCTTCGCCTATCGCTGCACCAGCACGTCTTCGTGATGTGGAGCCACAGATATCGGTATCTCGCCCTGTGGTATATAGCGATATAGACTTCAACCGCCACGTAAATACACTTCGCTACATCGACCTTATCTTCGATACGCTACCTCTCGAACTAATTGAGAAGAACGCAGGTATGCGCCTTGATATCAACTTTATAGCCGAGGCGCTATATGGAGAGGTATTGACCATCGGTGCATATTCGGAGGGCAACGTATGGCAGTTCGAGATTTCGTCGGATAGTGGCAAGAAGTTGTGTCGTGCGAAGATAGAGTTTAAGGCATAACAACGATGAGCAAGAGGTTAAAGATAGCTATCGTAGGCCCTGCGCACCCATACCGCGGAGGTCTGGCATCTATTATGGAGACTATGGCTCGCGAGTATCAGTCGCGTGGCTATGATGTGCGTATCCTAACCTTTACGCTCCAATATCCCGAATTTCTATTCCCTGGCAAGAGCCAAACCGTAGATACCCCACCACCAGCCGACCTTCGCATCACACGTCGCGTCTCAACGGTGAATCCTCTCTCGTGGATTAGCGTGGGTAGAGAGCTTCGCCGTGAGTCGCCTGACATCGTGCTTATGAAGTATTGGACTCCGTTTATGTCACCCTGCTTCGGAACTATCGCACGTATTGCTCGCGGAAATGGCACGACAAAGGCTATCTGCCAAATCGACAACGTGGAGCCTCACGAGCATCACATAACCGACCGTATCTTCAACCGCTACTTCCTCGGCTCGATGGATGCGTTTATCTATATGTCGGAACAAGTGCATAACGAGTTGAAGGAGTACACATCGGCTCCAGCATTCTTCTCGCCACACCCTATGTTCGAGAATTTTGGCGCGAGGGTAGAACGTAAGGAGGCGTGCCAGAGGATTGGCCTTGACCCCGCGGTGCGCTATACCCTATTCTTTGGCCTTATCCGCGATTACAAGGGTTTAGACACACTCCTTAAGGCGTGGCAACGTTTTCGCCGCGATGGACATAAGCTACTTATTGCGGGCGAATTCTACGCCTCGCGAGAGAAATATATTCAGCTAATCAAGGAGTTAGCCATCGAGGACGACATCATCCTCCACGACTTCTTCGTAAAAGATGAGGACGTAAAATACTACTTCTCTGCTGCGGAGTGCGTGGTGCTACCATATAAGACAGCAACACAGAGTGGCGTGACGCAGATATGCTATAACTTCTGCACCCCTGTTATTGTCACGAATGTTGGAGGTCTTGCGGAGATTGTTCCCCACGACCGTGTGGGATATGTCTGCGAGCCTTCGGTTGATGGAGTCTACGATGCCATAACAAAGATATACGAGGGAGATAATCTCTCGCGTTTTGCCGAGGGGATGAAGGATGAGCGTCGCCGCTTCTCGTGGAGCGCTATGTGCGACAAAATCGAGGAGGTCTACGAACAAGTTAAGTAATAAGTCACTGAAACACAAATAAGATACTGAAATCGAGCATCTTCCAAAAATGCATTGTGAATAAGCAGTAGTGGCGTATACAGGAACTACACAGTTTCCTTCATACGCCACTTGTTTTATTAAAAACCTAGCTTTAATTTATATTTTTCCCTTATTCCATTCTTCCTTATACCATAAGTATAGCAAGAATATTGCAACAATAACATCAACAATATTCCATATCGTTCTTCCAAGAGTAATGGGAAGAAGAGGCTGGAATAATATCGTTAAGGTTATCATTGTCACCAAAAGTGACTCCTTCTGCTCTTTATAATAACGATAAGCACTATAACCAAAGACAACCATCGCCACAAAACGCAATAATTGGTAGTAGCCGTATGGCATATCAAGCAAACAAATTAGGAGCATAATAGCCATTATCAACCATATATGCCGCACAACACAATGTATTATTCTCATATGCTAATGGTTAGACATAAATTACTATTCACTTTTTGCAAATGAAGCTATAAATGAAGTTATTATATCAAATACCATTGTCAATGTAATGGTTATAGCCTTAAACCAATCTCCACCTGAAAGGTCGACTTGAGATAGGAAGTCCCAAAATTCAATAGTTGTTACCAGTAACCAAATTGAAACAATTACTCCAAATATAATACCTGCTACTTTATTCCTAAATAGTTGAACTAATAAAGCAGTACCTCCAATCGGCACAGCGGTTATTATTGGAAGTAGCATTGCCCCTATAATCAGAAACCAAAACATTCCAAAATCCATTAGCCAACCAAATGCCATCAAAAGTAGGAACTCGAAAATAATTCCCAAAATACAAGCTCCGATAGTAGCACCTATCGACTTTACAATTGTTGTAAAAATAGAATCATTCATAGTACAATTTATATTTATTATTAGACATTAATCTCACCATACTAAAACAACACTGTTTTCAAATCCATAAACTCCCTAAGATAAATCTCAATAAACTTTTCTTTATTAATTTCTTTAGCGGATTCGTACGATGATATAATACTGTTTTTAAGGTCGATATGCTGCTGTGTAGAACCAATGCGTAATGTAACTTGTTGCACAACATCATCTAATATAGCCAACGAGAATCCATATTTACGAGCAACTGCGTCAAAAATAATCACGTCCTCCGTTCGACACTTATCGCTACATACCAAAATCAACACGGCTAAATGTTGTAAAAAATCATACTTTGCTTCATCTGTTTTAGGCAGAGCATCCGCTATCGAACAATTATCAACTATTGACATTGCATACTCGTCGAAATTGTAATTTTCATTAACTGCTATCGCCCTGAGTAGAGCATATTCATCAGATAGAAGTATATCATTTGCTAAAATATGCGTTAAACTATCTCTATAATAATCAAATACTCCTTCTTTATCCTCTCTTACTCTGATTAAGGGATCGAGTACAAATAAATGAGAATATGACATTTTCTATCAAAGTTGTTACATCACATCTCCTATGATGTTGGTTAATATAAAAAAAGAAAGTGTGGAGTTGATTCCCGTTTATTTGTTAGAAGGCTGTGGAAAGACCTAGGAAGAATAAACGATACAATGCCCCACACTTGGATAGTATGGGGATAGGTACGCAGAATGCATACAGCCACATAGCTATACAAGAAATGAGTGCTGTTCGTCTGCCTCTTCCTTGAAAACTTCCACATTTTCTAACAAGGACTACGAAAAACACTTTCAATATGTCCGCTATCTTTGCAATAGCATTACAAAATTAAAAAATATTTTCGAAACAAACAACACTCCGTGGGACATTGTTCAGATGGAGTATAAAAATGACTCTCGTAAGAAAACGAAAGACGAAACTACAAAAAGTTATTTAGTTGAATTTAAATCTAAACTACTTACTACAAAACATATCAACTCTTTATCAAACAATAAATTCGGCGGCAAAAATAAATTCACCGCCGAAAAAATGGATACCCTTTCAAAGGATACGCCCTATATTTTATAAAGTAGTTGACTACTCGATGCCTACGCGGTCAAAGATGAAGTCCACATTCTTGAGGTAGTACTCCAATGTGAAGCAAGCATCCAACTCCTCGCGTGAGAGGACATCCATAACCGCTGGAGTCTCAGCAAGAAGCTCCTGATAGTCAGCACGCTCGCTCATAGCACGCATAGCAACAGGCTGAACAGTATCGTATGCCTGCTCACGTGAGAAACCACGCTCGATGAGTGCGTTCATAACACGCTGCGCGAAGATAACCTTACGTGTGCGGTAGATATTCTCCTCCATAACATCCTTGAACACTACGAGGTTCTCCAAGATACCACGGAAGCGGTTGAGCATATAGTCAAGAAGCATTGTAGCATCTGGAAGGATGATACGCTCTGAAGATGAGTGTGAGATATCACGCTCGTGCCACAAAGCAACATTCTCATAGAAGGCCGCCATATAACCACGCATCACACGTGCGCAACCACACATATTCTCCGAAGAGATAGGATTACGCTTGTGAGGCATAGCCGAAGAACCCTTCTGACCCTTACCAAATGACTCCTCAACCTCGTGTACCTCGGTACGCTGAAGGTTACGAATCTCCATAGACATCTGCTCGATGCTTGATGCGATAACCGCTAAAGTAGCCATATAATATGCGTGACGGTCGCGCTGGATAACCTGTGTTGAGATGTTTGCGCTGTCGATGCCGAGCTTCTCGCATACGTAGTCCTGAATAAATGGAGGGATGTTTGCGAAGTTACCCACAGCACCAGAAATCTTACCAACCTCTACGCCACGAGCGGCAGTAATAAAGCGGTTAAGGTTACGCTTCATCTCCTCGTACCACAACGCCCACTTAAGACCGAAGCTTGTGATATCGGCGTGGATACCGTGAGTACGGCCGATGCAAGGAGTGTTCTTGAACTCGATAGCGCGGTTACGCAACACCTCCAACATCTTCTCGATATCCTCCAAAAGAATGCTATTGGCCTGCTTGAGAAGGTAGCCATTTGCAGTATCTACAACATCGGTACTTGTAAGACCGTAGTGTACCCACTTACGCTCCTCACCGAGAGTCTCACTCACGGCACGTGTGAAGGCTACGATATCGTGGCGTGTCTGCTGCTCAATCTCATAGATGCGATTGATGTCGAACGACGCATTCTTCCACAACTTCTCAACATCCTCCTTTGGCACTACGCCAAGCTGGCTCCACGCCTCAGAGGCAAGAATCTCAACGCGAAGGTAGGCATCGAACTTATTCTGCTCGGTCCACACCTTACGCATAATCTCTCTACTATATCTCTCAATCATAATAAAGATAGGTTTGGGTTAATTATTTTGTTACTTTTCTGATAAAACTCTCAACAGTATTCTCCATCAAGCAGGCGATAGTCATAGGGCCTACGCCACCAGGAACAGGAGTGATATATCCTGCAACCTCCAACGATGGCTCATAGTCCACATCACCACAGAGCTTACCTGTGCGGCTATCGCGGTTTACACCAACGTCGATAACCACCGCACCTGGCTTAATCATATCTGCAGTCACAAGACGCTCACGGCCAATAGCCACAACAAGAATATCCGCGCGACGTGTAATCTCGCCGAGGTCACGTGTACGTGAGTGTGCGATAGTTACCGTGGCGTTGTTGTCCAAGAGCAACTTTGCTACTGGAAGACCTACGATATTGCTACGGCCAACAACTACTGCCTCCTTGCCCTCAATCTCCATACCTGTCTGCTTTAGGAGTTTGATGATACCCTTTGGCGTACAAGGCTGTGTGCAAGGCTTCTTAAGCCAGAGGTTTGCAACGTTCGATGGGTGGAACGCATCCACATCCTTCTCTACGGCGATAGCATCAATAACCTTCTGCTCGTCGATATGCTTTGGGAGTGGCAACTGCACAAGGAGTCCATCCACATCCTCATCCGAATTGAGTTTCTCGATTACCTCGAGCAACTCTGCCTCGGTGATAGTCTCAGGATAACGAAGCGTTGTATTACGGATACCAATCTCAGTTGCAGCCTTTGCCTTACCCGTAACATACGACACGCTACCTGGGTCCTCACCAACGAGGATAACAACCAAGTTTGGGGTGCGGCCATACTTCTCGTTAAGCTCTACAACCTGCGCTGCAAGGCTCTCACGCAAAGATTTAGCAACCTCCTTGCCATTAATTATTTCGCTCATAATCAAAAACTTATTAAATGCCTTATTACCGATATCGGTACGGTGATAGAGATTCTCGCACTCAATCTTTGCGATATCCTCACGAGCCTTCTGCTGTGCCTCACGAAGTGTTGGTGCAGAAGCCACAACAAACATCACACGACCACCAGCCGTTACCAACTCGCCATCCTTCATCGCAGTACCCATATGGTATAACTTAGACCCTACACGCTCCGTGCCACGAATTACAAAGCCCTTTGCGTAGTCACCAGGATAACCCTTCGATGCAAGCACGATACCGAGTGTTGCCTCCTTGCTCCACTCTGTTGTTGGAGCCTCGTTCTCGGCAACTGCAGAGAATACATCCACAGCATCGCTCATCAAGCGTGGCAATACAACCTCAGTCTCTGGATCGCCAAAACGTGCGTTGAACTCGATAACCTTGATACCCTGTGGGGTTTTCATCAAGCCACCATACAACACGCCAGTGAAAGGCACACCCTCCTCGACCATAGCGTCAGCAACGCGCTGCATAATC
>JADBON010000124.1:0-4651 GCA_015656305.1 Alistipes sp. | reverse complement strand
GTGAGCAGCGCCGTCATAACCACCATAAGGGTGAGCGTGGCGATAACGAGCGCCGAAATAGCGGTAACGAGGAGCGCAGTGCAGAGCACTCTGCGCCACAGAGTGCGCCACAGGGCGGTCAGCAGCAGGAGAAACCACAGGATCAGCACGATGGTCAGCACGACGGTCAGCAGGATGGTCAGCAGGGCGAGGCACGCCGCGAGCGCCGCGGCCGTAATAACCACCGTCGAGGACACCGCAGAGATGGACAGCATCGTGGTGGTGAGGAGCATAAAGCAAATGGCGGCGATGGCGAGAAATAGAGATACTATGAGTAGGATAGCCTTCGTGACTATGGTAGCATTATTGATGCTTGTTGTGGCGTGTGGAGCGCCACAACGCAGTGTCGATATGCACGACACACAGCACGATAGGTGGAGTGTCACCGAGGAGTTCTACTACGACAATGTCGACAGCCTCACCAAGCGCGATATCGCCATTGCAGTGCGATACAGCAATGGATATGTTGCCGACTCGGTGGCTATGAACATCCTATGCATATCTCCCGACTCGTTGGTTGTCGAGGAGCCATTCACACTCCACATACCCCACATCGGCGACCTCCGCCCCGAGGAGCAGACATTCCTCTATCGCCGCAATGTGGTACTATCCACAAAGGGACGCTACATCTTCCGTCTTACGCCACAGAGTGCCGTGGAGGGCATTAGCTCTGTAGGTATTGTAATTAATGATTCGCATAACAACGACTAAACTTAGATATGGGAAAGGACAAACTACGAAAGTTCGCTGAAAACCTCACGTTTGAGTGTATGGTACAGCCAGAATTCGACGATATTTTCCACAAGGACCACCCTCTTAAGGGGCGCTGGCACGAGGATTTCTTCCACAACGACAACCCTATTGTCTTGGAGTTGGGATGTGGCAAGGGCGAGTACACTATCGCACTTGCGGAGCGTGATCCCCAGAAGAACTACATTGGTATCGACATCAAGGGTGCGCGTATGTGGCGTGGCGCAAAGACTGCTACGGAGCGCGGTATGAAGAACGTAGGTTTCATACGTACACGCATTGAGTTTATTCTCTCGTTCTTCGCACCTGGCGAGGTATCGGAGATATGGATTACCTTCCCCGACCCACAGCTTAAGAGCCGCAGAGCAAAGAAGCGTCTTACATCACCGCTCTTCTTGGCCAACTACAAGCGCTTCTTGAGCGAGGATGGCGTTATCAACCTCAAGACCGACTCGAAGCACTTGTATAACTACACCGCAGCGGTTATCGAGCGTTTGGGGCTCGATGCTGAGGTGCAGAACGATGATATCTACGGCTCGGGATATGCCGATGAGATACTCTCTGTTAAGACTGCCTATGAGACTCGCTTCGTAGCAATGGGACTACCAATTACCTACACCCGCTTCCGTCTGGGCAACTGCACCGAGTTTGAGTACTTCGACTGGGAGGGCGACGATGTTCTGGAGAAGGATGCAGAGGAAAACCGTACAAAAGCATTTTAGTATATGGGAAAGAGAAGAAAGGATTTACCCTTCATCGAAGGGCTACATATAACCACTCTTGCGGCCGAGGGTAAGGCTATGGGTAAGGTTGACAATCAGGTTGTCTTTGTGCCTATGACCGTTCCTGGCGACGTTGTAGATGTGCAGATTCGCAAGCACCACCGCCGATTTATGGAGGGTGTTGTAGTTCGCTACGTCGAGAAGTCACCACTACGTGTTGACCACTTCTGCGAGCATTTTGGCATCTGCGGAGGCTGCAAGTGGCAGAATCTCCCCTACGAGGAGCAGCTCAAGCAGAAGACCAAGCAGGTTGAGGACCAGCTTGTTCGTATTGGCCACCTCGACATTCCAGAGGTGCGCCCTTGTCTCGGCTCGGAGCGCACACGCGAGTATCGCAATAAACTCGAGTTTACCTTTGCCGACAAGCGCTGGCTTACCTACGAGGAGATTGCTTCGGGTGCTGACATCGAGGCTATGCCTGCCGTAGGTTTCCATATCCCTGGCTGCTTTGATAAGGTGTTGGATATCAACAAGTGCCACCTTCAGATAGACCTCTCGAATCGTATTCGTCTGGCTACAAAGCAGTTCTGCATCGATAATGGTTACTCATTCCATAACGCCCGCGCACACGAGGGCCTTATGCGTACGATGGTCATCCGCACCGCATCGACAGGCGAGGTGATGGTAATCGTGGTATTTAACGAGAATGACAAGGAGCGCATCAACGCCCTTATGTCTTACCTCCAGCGCGAGTTCCCGGAGATTACCTCGCTTATCTATATGGTTAACGACAAGTGGAACGACTCGTTGGGTGACCGCGAGCCTATCTGCTTTGCGGGTAAGGACCATATCATCGAGGAGATGGAGGGGCTACAGTTCAAGGTGGGACCAAAGTCCTTCTACCAGACCAACTCCGAGCAGGCGTATGAGCTTTATAAGGTAACACGCGACTTCGCGGAGCTTACCGAGGATGATGTTCTCTATGACCTCTACACAGGTACGGGTACTATTGCGAACTTCTGCGCACGTCGCGCAAAGAAGGTTGTGGGTGTGGAGTATGTTCCAGAGGCTATCGAGGATGCGGTTATCAACTCGCAGATAAATGGCATTGAGAATACGACGTTCTACGCTGGAGATATGAAGGATGTGTTGAGCGACGAGTTTGTGGAGCGCAATGGTCGCCCTGATGTTATCATCCTCGACCCACCACGTGCGGGTGTTGACGAGCGCGTATTGGAGGTTATCAAGCGTGCGGCACCAGAGCGTATGGTATACGTAAGTTGCAACCCTTCGACACAGGCGCGTGACCTTGCTATCCTAAACGATATGTATGAGATTTTGGCGGTGCAGCCTGTGGATATGTTCCCACATACTCACCACGTTGAGAATGTCGTGAAGCTCCGCAAGCGATAACACTGATACCTATATATAAAAAAAAGAGATTGCCGCAGCAATCTCTTTTTTTGTGGTACGTGACAGATATCTACGTCTATACGCCCCATCTGGTTATGCCTTGCAGATAGCCAAGAAATCCTCAGCCTTCAACGCAGCACCACCGATAAGACCACCGTCTACGTTCTCCTTCGAGAAGATCTCGGCAGCGTTAGATGGCTTGCAAGAACCACCGTAGAGGATAGAACACTCCTCGGCCTTTGCACCGAACTTCGAACGCAACACCTCGCGGATATAGGCGTGAATCTCCTCAGCCTGCTCTGCAGTAGCAGTCTTACCTGTACCGATAGCCCAAACAGGCTCGTATGCGATAACAAGGTTCTCAAACTGCTCCTCGGTAAGGTTGAATACAACCTCCTCAATCTGAGTCTTGCACACCTCGAAGTGGCGACCTGCCTCACGCTCCTCCAAGTTCTCACCTACGCAGTAGATAGGAGTCAAGCCATTCTCATAAGCGCGAGCCATCTTCTTGTTCAACGTCTCTGAAGTCTCGCCATAGTACTGACGACGCTCCGAGTGGCCAAGAATTACATACTTGCAACCAAGTGCTGCAATCATCTCTGCTGATACCTCGCCTGTGTAAGCACCCTTAACCTCAGTAGCACAATCCTGCGCACCTACAGCCACGTTCTTGCCTGCTACAGCCTCGATAACCTGTGCGATGTGTGTGAATGGAGGGCATACGATAACCTCCACGCAGTCGCAAACCTCACCACGACCAGCTGCTACACCCTTTGCCAACTCAACACCCTCCTGTGGGAGTGTGTTCATCTTCCAGTTACCTGCAACAATCTTCTTTCTCATAATATCTGTTGTTTTAAATTTTACTACGCTAACCTTACTCCTTCTTCGCCTCAATCCACGCCTTAACCTCGGCAGTGCCAAGACCAAGCTTATTCTTCTTGTTGAAGCCACAGAGGTCGTTGAAGAGCTTCATACCGCCACTCTTTGCAGTATTCTCGAAGGCCTCCAAAGTGATGTAACCCATCTTCTGGATTACTGCAACCCACTCTGCTGGGATACCCGCTGCGGTGTATACCTCCTCGGCATCAGCAACAACCTTCTTCTCTGGGCGCATAGTTGGGAAGAACAATACATCCTGAATAGAGGTCTCGCCAGTCATCATCATAGTAAGGCGGTCGATGCCGATACCCATACCCGAGCAAGATGGCATACCATACTCCAATGCACGAACGAAGTCCATATCGATGGTCATAGCCTCATCATCACCCTTCTCCGACAATCGCATCTGCTCCTGGAAACGCTCCAACTGGTCGATAGGATCGTTCAACTCCGAGTATGCATTACAAAGCTCCTTACCATTTACGAACAACTCGAAACGCTCGGTAAGATCCTCATTGTCGCGGTGGCGCTTGCATAGTGGCGACATCTCGATAGGATAATCGGTTACGAAGGTAGGCTGTACCAAATCCTCCTCGCAGTACTGACCGAAGATAGCGTCGATAAGCTTACCCTTACCCATAGTATCGTCAATCTCCACATTCAAACGCTTACAAGCCTCGCGTAGCTGCTCCTCCGACTGACCTGTGATATCGTAGCCAGTCTTCTCCTTGATAGCATCAGTCATCGTTACGCGACGGAATGGTGCCTTGAACGAAATCTGCTTGCCATCGATAGTAACATCCGTAGTGCCGTTAACAGCCATTGCCACACGCTCCAACATATTC
>JADBON010000178.1:0-3597 GCA_015656305.1 Alistipes sp. | reverse complement strand
TTGTGGATAACATCCTTTGTCTTACGCCAATTCATAATCGTGCGTGTGAAGTCGAAGACCTCCTTCTGCGAGCCTACGTGCTGCGACTTATCGAAGAGATTCTGCTTATCACCCTGCCAGCCTCCAGGGAAGTCAACACGGAGTGTTGGATGGCCCTTTGTGCGGTCCGTAGAGCGGAACATAAGCTCATCGCCATAGAGAATCTGTGGCATACCACGAAGTGTTGCAAGAAGCGTATGCACAATCTTCATCTTACGGCTATCACCCTCGCAGACATCGCCAATACGGTCGGTGTCGTGGTTTGCAGCCATAATCATCATATTCTGAAGGTCGTGATACACGAAGTCGTGCGACAAGACATCGTAGATGCGTATCATACCCTTGCCCCACTCTACGCGCGAGCCAGACTCGGTCATCGCAGCGCGGATAGCATCGTGAAGCGGGAAGTCCATAATAGACTTGAGGTGCGAGTCGAAGCCATCTTTATTTGCGTTACCGCCCTGCCAATATGCCAACTGTGGAATAGAGGATGTCCACACCTCGCCAACGATATTGAAGTTTGGATACTCCTCCATAACAGCCTTGCACCACTGGCTCATAGGCATCTTCTCGTTGTATGGGTAGGTATCCACGCGGAAGCCATCCAAACCCGAATACTCTATCCACCATACTGCCCACTGCTTGAAGTAGTTCAACAGGAATGGGTTATCGAGGTTCATATCTGCCATCGAGCGGTCGAACCAACCACTCTCCATCTGATACAAGTCGGCTGCCGAGGCGTTGAAATCCATATTCGTTGAGAAGGTCCAATTCGACTGCGTATACTTCGACCACTGATGTGTCCAATCCTCGAAAGGCTGGTCGGCGTACCACCAATGCGACGTTGAGCTGTGGTTAGGCACAATATCCATAATAACCTTCAAGTCGCGCTTGTGACACTCCTCGACGTAGCTCTTAAACAACTCGTTAGAGCCGTAGCGTGGGTCGATAAGGTAGTAGTCGCTGCACGAGTAGCCGTGATACGAAGCACCATTCTCGTTATCGAGTAGAAGTGGTGTAGACCAGATAGCCGTAGCACCGAGGTCGGCAATATAGTCCAGATGGTCAATCATACCTTGCAAATCTCCGCCGTGACGACGTCCAGGGATAGAGCGCTGCACCTTCTCGGCGGTATCCTCCGTAGAGTCGTTATCAGGATTACCATTAGCAAAGCGGTCAGGCATAATGAGATAGACCATATCTGCCGTAGTAAAACTTGTACGCTCACGTGAACCCTCCTTTCGCTCGGCAATTTCATACTCATAATCGTAGTTTCGTTTGCCATCGCTGAAGCGCAACTTATATGTTCCCGCCTGAGCATCTGCCGCCACCGCAACATCCACAAAGAGGTAGTTAGGGCTATCAGCCTTATGCACCGCCGTAACCTCCACGCCACAAGCCTTTGGCAGAATCTCCACATCGTATGCCGAGATACCCTCGCCATTGACCATAAGCTGCAATGGGGTGTTCATACCCACCCACCACGATAGTGGCTCGACGTGCTTAATATCAAACTTTGGCTTCGCAGCCATCGCCGTAACGGCAACGCAGAGAAGCATAACAACACTAAATAGTCGTCTCATATCTCACAATTTTCAATAATTCTTACTTCACCAATATCTGGTAGCTCCAAGGCTCTATATCACGCTCCACGTGGTCGGGCAACTCGACACGCTCTCCCGAGATAGCATTCTTATAGGTTCCTGCGTAGATTCCCGTGCGGAAGTCGGCGTGAATAGTATATGGCGAGAGGTTTACGATAGCCACAACACGGCTACCATCGACCTCCCTCACGAAGGTCATCATACAATCCTTGGCGTTATTCTCAATCTCTATCATCTCGCCACCACGCTCGCCCGCCGCCAACGCTCGCTCCCTATGCTTTAGGGCGCAGAGGCTTCGATATAGCTTCGTGGCGTAGGTCTCGGCATATCGCTCCTGAGGTATTGCATCGCGCTCGAAGAACTCAAATGAGTGGTCGTAGCCGACCTCCTGACCTGTGTAGATAAGCGGCATTGTCGAAGGCATAAGGAAGGTCATAGCGGTCATAACCTCCAGCGCACGGCCGAAACGCGACTGCTCCGAGCCACTCCACGAATTCTCATCGTGGTTCGACGTGAAGCTCATACGCATAGCCTCGCGAGGATAACGCGCACGCTCCGCGTGGATAGCATTTCGCAAGTCCCACACACGGCGAGCACCCTTCGCGATATCGACCATAATGTGATGCACGTTCCACTGATAGCTCATATTGAAGGCCATATCGAAGAGGTTATCCTCTTCGGCCTCGGCAAGCATAAAGATATCCTCCTTGATGCTATGCAGCTCCGCAGATACCTCCTGCCAAAACTCAATAGGCACCAACATCGCCATATCGCAACGGAAGCCATCAACGCCAAACTCCTCAACCCAATAGCGCATAGCATCTATCTGGCCACGCCATACATCGTGGTTGGCGTAGTTTAGCTTCGCGGTATCGGTCCAATCCCAAGGTACCTTCGCCTCGCCATTCTCATCACGCTCGTACCAATCTGCGGGCTTCTCGCTAATCCACCTTGCGTCACGTGCCGTGTGGTTAGCAACCCAGTCAAGCAACACGCGGATACCCATAGCGTGGGCAGCAGAGACAAAGGCGCGAAAATCATCCAACGTACCAAACTCCGAGTTTACAGCCGTATAATCTTTGATAGAGTAGTAGGAGCCGAGCGTACCTTTGCGTCCCTCTTCGCCGATTGGGTAGATAGGCATAAGCCAGATGGCGTCGATGCCTATGGAGCGGAGGAACGGAAGTCGCTCGATAGCGGCATTGAACGTACCCTCGGGGGTGAACTGCCTAACGTTCAACTCATAAAGTACCGCAGAATAACTCCATTCAGGATTTTTATACATAGATTCAAATATAAAAACATCTGACAGGGACTACCCTACCAGATGTTGTATTAGGGATAGGTTTACTTCGCCAAAAGGTAGAACTGCCAAGGTGCCAACTCCAAAGACTCACCAGCCTCCAAAGTGATATCCTTGCCACAAGCGCAGTGGTACTCACCAGCAACAGCCTCCGAAACTACGAAAGTCTGTGGCTCTGCCGAGAAGTTGAATACGCAGAATACGTAGTTCTCCTCGTTCTGGCGTGTGAATGCCAATACTGCCTCTGGAGCCTCCTCGATGATGCTTATAGGAGCTACATCCTTACCAGCTGCAAGAGCAGAGTTCTCGTGACGGAATGCGCAGAGGTTCTTATAGAACTCGCGGTACTCCTTACCATACTCCAAGTCTACAAGCTCCTCAATAGAGTCCTTCTCGAAGAATGCCAAGCGGCGGTCGAGACCAATCTCCTGACCTGTGTAGATAAGTGGCTGTGACTTTGGAAGTACGAATGTAAGAGCTGCGAAGGTCTTATGAGCATCGCCCATACGCTCCATCTCGGTACCAGCCCAAGAGTTCTCGTCGTGGTTAGAGGTAAACATAAGACGCATTGCAGGTGCAGGATACTTCTCATCATCGCGTGCGAGATACTCCTTCAAATCCTTAACTGTCTTTGCATCAGTCTTGATAGTG
>JADBON010000189.1:0-3501 GCA_015656305.1 Alistipes sp. | reverse complement strand
GATTATCAGCAACTTAACCCTCGAAATCAGGGGGGGTGATTTTATGTTTTACTATGCAAATATAATAAAAAGTTCCCTCTCTACAAACATTTGCGCAATATTTTTCGACATAATTTTCGCATTATCCGCATACCCTCAAATAACGCCGAAAAGAAAGGTAAACATTATGGCAATAAAACGATTCTAACAAAGACCAACAAGAGGAGAAATTCAGAACAACGAGCAACGTGATACATACAAATATATTCTTTTTAGAGCAATTAATAGGCTCTGAAAAAGGGCAAAATTGTAATAAAAAAATGGGACTGACATCCATCAATCCCATTATTTACATAATAAACGGAATATTTTACAAGTGCTTAATCCACTTAATAATCAGTTTAACGCAGAGCATAATTACGATAATTACACAAAGCATCATAGCAAACATAGCCATAACAAATCATATTTTTCACAAAGTTAAGCAAAATTTTTTATTTTGCAATAGTAGTATGAGAAACAATAGTTACTCTATAAATCTTACTCCTGGCTATCGAAATTAGTTATTTCATCCACCTCGGCAACTACGAAATTACTACCACCGATGAAGATTACATCCGCAGGAAGAGCCAACTCTCGAGCGCGAGCAACAGCATCTTTAACCGTAGCGACACACTCATAATCAAGGCCAAACTCATCGGCAAGTGGAACGATATCCTCCACCTTGCGCGCACGGTCGATGTTTGCCTTCGTGAAGATATAGTGTACCTTCTTTGGCAATAGAGGCATTATCTTATCCAGAGCCTTCTCCTTGGCAAAGCCCATAACAGCAAAGATACGGTCACACTCCAATGCCTCGAGCTGCGCAGCGACAAAACGCAGACCATCAGCATTATGGCCCGTATCACATACAGTATATGGCTCACTACCAATCACCTGCCAGCGGCCCATAAGTCCTGTATTCTGTGCTGCGTTGAAGAGTCCCTCACGGAAGGCACGACGCGAGATTGTAAGTGGCGTAGACTCGGCGAGATAGTCCGCTGCGGCACACGCCGTAATGATGTTATGTCGCTGATAATCACCCAAAAGGTCGACATCCAACTCGAAAGTACGGCCATCACGTGTGCGCTCAACGCTGAAGTGCTGATGCGTATCATCGAAATGCTCAACGCCATTTAATAGGAACTCCTGCTCGGCATAGATAACCCTCGAGTGTAGCTCCTCGGCACGCTGCTCAAAGACCGCATTATACGCCTCCGAAGCCTGACCAATAACCACAGGAACACTCTTCTTAATGATACCAGCCTTCTCGGCAGCAATCTTCTCGATAGTATCGCCAAGGAACTCCGTATGCTCCATACCGATGTTCGTAACAACGCTAAGGATAGGCGTGATAAGATTCGTAGCATCGAGTCTACCGCCAAGGCCCGTCTCGATAACCGCCACCTCCACGTCACTCTGGTCGAAGTAGTCGAAGGCCATCGCCGCAGTCATCTCGAAGAACGAGAGGTCCAACTCCTGCATCTTCTCACGATATCTATCTACAAAGTTGACAACCTTCTGCTTTGGCATCATCTCGCCATCTACGCGTATGCGCTCGCGGAAATCTACAAGGTGTGGCGAGGTAAAAAGTCCTGTGCGGTAGCCCGCCTCACGAAGAATCGAGGCAAGCATATGCGATACCGAGCCCTTACCATTAGTACCCGCAACGTGAATCGTATAGTAGTTACGCTGTGGGTTACCGATATGCTGACAGAAGGCCGCAATACGCTCTAAACCTGGCTTATAAGCATCGCCGCCAACACGCTGGAACGATGGCATCGCCGTATACAGAAATTCGAGTGTCTGTGTATAGTTCATAATGTTTCTTATATGTGTAATGTTATGAGGTACAATATATTACTACTCAACAAGATGATTGCGTTTGCGGGTGCGGTAGGCTACGTAATAGAGCAGCGACAGCACCGCGATATAGGTTGCAATACGTGCAATCCAGTCGCCATAGAGCGTGTAGAGAGTCTTCTCCTCACGAAGCTCCAACTCTGCCGTTAGCACACCCTCCTGGTCCCATAGCAGGCGCTCGCCAATGACTTCGCCCGTAGGAGATATAAAGCCCGAGATACCTGTATTCGCACTGCGAGCAATAGCACGGCGCGTCTCAATAGCTCGCAAACGCGAGAAGTCGAAGAGGCGTTTATGGCCAGGTGTATTACCCCACCAGCCATCGTTCGAGACGAGAGCCATAACCTCGGCACCCTCGCGTGCAAACCCTGCAAAATACCCGCCATAGAGTCCCTCGTAGCAAATCGAAGGACCAATTTTCACACCATCGTTGGTGAAAAGCGTATGCTCCCTACCCCATCCGAGTTGTCCCGACACACCGCCGAGGTCAACCTCGAAGGTATCGAAGAGGCTCTTCAAAGGCACAGCCTCCACGCCAATCACAAGTTTACCCTTATGGTAGATATCCTCAGCAATGCCCTCGCTATTCACAAGCAGTGCAGAGTTAAACTGGTCATACCAGCCATAACCCTCATAAAAGTGCGCCGTATCAGTAGCCTTTACATCTCCATAACGAATCAAAGTAGATGCTCCTGTAATTAGCTTTGTATCAGGATGATTCTCGCCTTGAATATACTTAAACATTGGGGCATAATAGTCGAGATTTCGCTCCTCAAGCGAGCCTCCAAAACGTGGCAGATAGGCAAGTGCCGACTCTGGCATCAGAACAAAGGTAGAGCTTGCAGGCACCTGCGCAAGAAGCTCTGCGACATCCTCCGTTGGGTCAAACTTACCAGCCTCGAAACGCTCATCCTCATAGCAAGGCACGTTAGGCTGCACAACGCTTATCTGCGCAGTACGCTCTGAAGGCGTATAACTCATTAATAGAACGAGAGATACGACAATAGGCGCAACTACAACAATCGCAGCTCGCACCTTCGCAGCCGTAGTTCGTGTGCGTAGAATCTCGAATATCGCGATGTTGGACACCAATACCCAAAGTGTACCGCCAAAGATTCCCGTGTACTCGTACCACTGCACAGCCCACACATCACCCGAGAAGCCGTGACCAAGCAACAACCACGGAAATGTCATTACGTCCGCAGAATTATATGCCCACTCCGTTGCTAACCAAATAGTTACAAAGAGCGTATATGCCAAAGCACGGTGTGCGCGCTTCGAAACGTAATGATAGGTCATCAAGGCGCAGAGGTTGTAGAACGTTCCTACGATAGCAGCTGTGATAGGGCCTATTGGTGTTGCTATCCACACCCACCATATCGTTGCGGCGCTCCAGAGTAGGAATGTCATCGCACCCCAGCCACACATTCGCCACCAGTCGCGTGTTGAATCCGAGAGGTTTTCGCTGATAATCAACAATGGCACAAGGGCAACAAAGAGTGTTAAGCCCGTACCGCCAAGCCAGCCTATGCTAAGTAGCACTACCGAAAGTAGCACAAGAAGTAATCTGTGTAATGTAGAGTTCTGTTTCATCTCCGAGAAATAATATGTCGCAAAATT
>JADBON010000017.1:0-12708 GCA_015656305.1 Alistipes sp. | reverse complement strand
CTTTTGGTATATACAATACGATTTTACAAACAAACACAAGATTTGAAGAAGTCTACAGATAACAACAATTCCGAAAATGCCGAAGATGTAACAGCCTACTCTTTACAGAAATTTTCTGAGATATACGGCAAGATGCAGGTATGTAGATATCAAGATGATTATGGAGTTACTCGCTCCAAGTGTGTATTTACTCGCTCTATAGAAGTACATTTTGGCACCGATATTGGCGAACTAAATGCAAAGGAGATAGTTGCGAACAAGAATATTTTATTGGTTCAAAAAAAGTTGTATGGCGATGGATATATAATAACAACAAAAGCTGGGGAAACAATTATTAAACAACCATCATCATCTGTACCGCCTCCACTTGATAAGGTTTCTTCTAACATCTAATTCTCATTATTTGGTAAAATGATATTTTTACAAAGATATACTGATGAAAGACTTTTACTATCAATGGAATGGGGAAAAGAAGGGTCCGTATTCCTTTAGTGAAATAGTGGATAAGAAACTTCCTAAAGGCACATATGTTTGGTATGATGGACTGGATTCTTGGGTACTGATAGAGAATGTTCCATTATTTAGAGAGTCATATAAAAGTTCAAACTGGGGATTATGGAAGGCTATTGGCTCGTCTATTGCTTTATGTGCAGGTGCTGTTCTATTTGGTTTTATGTTTGTTGCTAATTTAGAAGTTGAAACACGTATGGCTGAATTAGAATTAAAAAATAAAATAGCTAAGATAGCCTATGATGACACGTCAGTTGATTTTCAAATGTACTTAGATCAATTTTATAAAGATTTAAAATACTATAATTATACTCCCGAACAACCTGATAATGTTATCATAAAGTTTGCAGAGCTGAACAAAATACCAGAAACAAGGAATGCAGCTGGAATATCATTAGGTTGTAACAAAGATTATTGCATAGAGATTTACATAGACCCAGCAGTATGGCTTATCGCAAATGATGCACAAAAATTTTGGATAATGTATCATGAGTTAGCACACGATATCCTAAACTTAGACCATGTAGATAAAACTCAAGACAATATAGGCCAATTAATGTATCCTGAAATTCCTGAGAATTACAATATGGACGACTTCAAAAAGGCATACCACGAAGCATTCAGTCAATTCACCATGCAACATCATAACAAGTAAACTATCACTTGTATAGAAGCGATGGGGTCAAAATGTATGTAGAAGAAAAGTGGCGTATGCAGTGAACTGTGTAGTTCTCTCATACGCCACCTTAGTTTATTCACAATGCATCTTCGGAAGATGCTTGATTTCAACACTTTACTTTCAAAAGTTTTTTTACCTTTGTACTCGTAGCTTTTTGACTTAATTACGACCTCTATGTAGTCTTCTGTGTAGGATTTCGCAATTTTCGTAAAAACTAACACTGAAAATCAATCAGTTAAAAATTAAAAGACCTATCCGCGTGGGTCACCTCTTTTATTTTACTCATTTAACTCTAACCATCGCATCTCCTTCTCGTCCATTGTGGCGATTATCTCCTCGATGCGCTTCGAACACTCCGTAAGACGTTCATAGGGGAGTGTGCCTGATGAAATCTCTGCCTCAAGCTGCGTGCGCTCTTCTGTGAGTTTTGCGATGTCGGCCTCTATCTGCTCCAACTCGCGTTGCTCCTTATATGATAGCTTACGCTTCGATGTGTCGTGTGTGCGCTGTTGCTGTGGCTTTGGTGCTGCGGTGCGCTCCGAGGCACGCTCGGCACTCTCCTTCTCCTTGATATACTCGCGGTATTCGCTATACTGACCAACGAAATCCTTGATACGTCCGTCGCCCTCGAAGACAAAAAGGTGGTCGACACACTTGTCGAGGAAGTAGCGGTCGTGCGATACGATGATTAGCGAACCCTTGAACTCTAACAAATACTCCTCTAATACGTTTAGAGTCATAATGTCGAGGTCGTTGGTAGGCTCATCGAGAATCAGCATATTCGGATTCTGCATAAGCACCGTCAGCAGGTAGAGTCTGCGGCGCTCACCACCCGAGAGGATGTCGATACGCTTGTTGAAGGTGTCGTGAGGGAATAGGAAGCGGTTTAGGTATGTCGTAGCCGATATGGCGTGACCATCCGAAGCCTTCACGACATCGGCAATCTCCTGTACGCACTCCAGTACGGTCTGTCCCGCTTTGAAGTTAATACCGCGCTGCGAGTAGTAGCCAATACGTAGCGTCTCACCCTGCTCAATAACACCAGAGTCGGGTGCTATTTTGCCCGATATAAGGTTAAGGAATGTGGTCTTACCAACGCCGTTGCGACCTACGATACCGATACGCTCGCCACGTGTAAACTTATACGAGAAGTCATCCAACATTTTGCGTCCCTCGAAGGAGAGGTTAACGTCCATACAGTCGATAATCTTGCGCCCAAGACGCGATGTGGCAACATCAATCTCTACGCTACCTGTCTGGAGGCTTACCGAAGCGCGGTCCTTAAGGTCATAGAAGGCATTAATGCGATAACGAGCCTTGCCCGTACGTGCCTGTGGTGTACTACGTATCCACTCCAACTCGCGGCGAAGAAGGTTGCGCGACTTGTCGATATCGGCCTGCATAATAGCATAACGCTCCTCACGCTTCTCAAGATATTGGGTATAGTTGCCACGGTAGCAGAACAACTCGCCGCGGTCTATCTCCATAATCGTATTACATACACGGTCGAGGAAGTAGCGGTCGTGCGTCACCATAAGTAGTGTGCAGCGCGAGCGCTGAAGGTAGCCCTCCAAATACTCGATAATGTCGATATCGAGGTGGTTTGTAGGCTCATCCATAATCAAGAACTCCGCATTCTGAAGCATCATACACGCCAATGCCACACGCTTTGCCTCACCACCCGAGAGTTGTCCCATAGGCTGGTCCCAGCGCTCCAACTTTAGTGAGGTAAGCACCTGTCGGATATTCTGCTCCACGCTCCACGCTCCTGAGGCATCCATAGCTGCTATGGCCTGCTCAAGACGTTTGCTATCGCCACTTGCCACGGCCGACTCATACTCTCGAATCTCGGGTGCTAAATCTCCCATACGCGAGTACACCTCATCAAAGATGGTGCGTACTGGGTCGAAGGTCATATCCTGGTCGAGAAACGCAACGCGGATATCCTTCATAAACTTCACCTCGCCACCACGGTCGGAGTGTTCGATACCAGCAAGAATCTTTAGTAGCGAAGATTTTCCCGTGCCGTTTGGCGCAACAAGAGCTATCTTATCACCCTCGTTGATATTGAAGCTGATATTCTCGAAAAGAGTCCTATCACCGTATGATTTTGATATATTGTCTACTTGTAGGTAACTTGCCATAAGGTTTTGTGTTACAATATTTTACTTTTGCAAAGATCGAGGTCATAGGCAAGACGCTCGCCACTTGGATAGTATATTATGCCGCAATACTCGAAGTCAAACTTCTTGAGCATTGCAAGCATTCGTATGTTGCCACGATGGGTGTCAATTCTAAAGCTGTGTAGGTTGTTGTTGCGGGCTACATCGGCAGCGTAGCGCATAAGTAGGGTAGCAGCACCTTCACGGCACGCACTGCGCGAAACACAAAGGCGATGCACCACAACATACTCCTCGGATGTATGCCACGCCGATGGTGCAAGCTGAAGGTATGCCTCCTCGCCACTTAACACAATCGCCGAGTAGCCAATAGGGTGATTCCCATTATCGAGTAGTAGGTATCCCACACCATTATCTATATCCTCGCGGATGACATCGCGCGAGGGATATCCATCTTGCCACTGGTCGATGCCAAGCTCGCGTAACGAGAGTTGTGCCTCGTGTACAATGGTCATAATGGCCTCTATATCATCGTATTGTGCTTTGCGTATCATCGTTTGCGTGATATCTCTCTGATTTTACGGTTGATGATAAAGAAGTTAAAGGCAATGACCACGAAGGTGAAGATTGCACCTGTCATAACCGCAGTTGTTGGTGACGACGATAGTGTTCTACCAGCAATCTCCGAGAGATAGCCCATATAGTGTCCCTCGGCGATGTATATCAATATAAGGCTGATGGCGAAGATTGAAAGGTTGAGAATCAGTGTCATCGCTTTATATGGCGTAGCAACACGTCGAGGGGTGTAGCCAATAAGTACCAAGTTCTCGAGTTTGCTGACGTTCTTCTGCAATAGGAGATAGATGCTCAATGTAAGAATGATAATGGATAATATGCAGAATATCACACCAATACCTATGATTATCGCAATACATACTTTAAGTATAAACAATGCCTTGCTGCTCTCCGAAGGTTTATTCTCAATCTCGTAGTTATGCTCCGCCAAGTAGCTAATCAGCGATGGCTCACTTGGGTTGCTAACCTCGAGGATAAGGCGTGTAGGCTCCTGCTCTTTAACATCTCCGTAGTGAGCGTTTGCCCATTTAAGGAAGTTATCGGGAACAAGTATCGTATTGATTCTATCCGAGAAGCCAACGATGCGACCTGTGTAGTCATCCGAAAGGCCGTTGCCCGAAAGACGAAGACCTAACGATACACTCTTAATCATATCCTCGGTAATCTGCGGAAGATTCTGCGTACTGCTAAATCCAAAGTTATAGAGATTCAGGTAGTTACGAGGAATAATGATAGGGATTGTCGTGTCGCCAATATTATACCTCCAGCCGCTTGCCTCGATGTCGATAAACTCATCGGGAACGCTCTCGAAGAATAGCATCGTGGAGAGTCGGCGGCCATTAAACATTATGCTGCCGTCCACCTCAAACTGCGATGCCGAGAAGCTACCCACATTATTTATATGCTCCAATGAGTTAAGCTCGTTGATATCCTCCTGACTGAAGACCTCGGTGTTGATACCCACGCGCTGCACAGGGTGGGTGATAACGATGTAGTCGTTGCCGATAAGCGAACCCTCGCCCGTAATAATTGGCTTAAGGTCGCTATATATCTGCACACCCGAGAGGATTACGGTCATACCTATAAGGTTGGCAATGAAGAATATAGCCAACTCGAATATGCTGATGTGCTTACGGAGAAGCTGCCATATAAGAATTAAAGATTTAGGCATACGTCGTATTCAATATTCATATGTTTGCCAATAGATGTTGCGATAATCGCAGCACCGTTGCTCGCTGTCTCACGAAGGAGAATGTCGCGCATAATGTCGCTATTTTGGTCATCCAGATGCGAGATAGGCTCGTCGAGGAGGATGAAGTCATAAGGCTGGCAGAGGGAGCGAATAAAAGCCACACGCTGCTGCTGTCCGAAGGACATACGGTCCACACGTGAGTGGAGCTTATCGCCGATGCCCAACTCCTCGAACAACTGCTCAATCTCCTTGAGCCTCTTGTGGTGGGTGATGTTGTTCTTAATCTCGATATTCTCGAGGGCGGTCAACTCACCAAAGAGCTTCAAATCTTGGAAGAGCACGCTGATATGGCGCTGGCGAATCTCACACCAACGATTCGTATCGAAGGTGTTGATATCCTCGCCATCGAAGAGTATTGCGCCACGATAGTCACCGCGCTGACCATAGAGGTAGCTACACAATGAGGATTTTCCAGTACCCGAGGCCGCCTTTATAAGGTAACTCTTGCCCCTCTCGAAGCCAAAGTCACGGTGCCAGATGTCGGAGCAAAAATCCTCGCGCGAGGCGAAAATCTCTGGAACGACACTATTTAGTTGAATCTTATCCACAGTTAAATCGTTTTAGAATATAGATGCGCTCATTTCGCTTATAATCACTGGAATGAGTATGCTTGTAAACTGCTCAAGAGAGTTTGTAGACTCATCATTTAACACTACTACGCTCTTGTTGCAGAGGATATCCTCGCTGGTTATGTATGCGTAGCTAAGCATCTCCTTGAGGCTACGGAGCGTATTGTCATATTCAAGGCCAAGCTCCTCAATGAGAATGTCGTAGATGTTGCCTGTAAATTTGCTCTCTCGCAAGCTGTTGAAGTTGATGACAGCATAGCCGTAAGACTCCTCGATATCCTTTGCCCAAACAGCATTAGATGCAGGATTCTCGGCCTTTGTTGGCTTCATATTCACACCTCCAAAGAGTAAATTCTCCCTCTGCAAAAGCGTAATATTGTAGTTACCAAACTGGCTTGCGTAGTGATTATCATCAACCTTAAGGAGGAGTCCCATTGCGTACTGACCAACATTTGTAATGATGTAGCTATCGCTAACATCCATCATCATAGCGGCCTTGAATGACTTCATCTCTGGCAGATAGTTGACATCTCCTGTATAGTAGTTGAAACGCTCACGGAGCGTGCCGTCAATAGACTCAAGTACTATTGTTGTGTCGCCATTGATTGACTCTATGGCATCGCACGCTATGGCCAGCGCCATTCTCTCCTCATTGTGGAGGTTGATGCCGAGTATGTTCGATAAGTCACTGTTTATGAACTCGGTGATTAACTCCGATAGTATCTTACCCTCGAGACCGAAATTCAAAACGGCAATAGCATCCTCGTTGATGTAATCCAAATGGTCGTTGTTGCACTTCTTGAAGAGACCCTCAAATTTCTCGGTGTTGAAATTGTAGCAGTTATTCGTTGCTACGATGCGGCCAGGCTCGAAGGTGAGGCTGCTGATGATATGTGCATCGGGTGTAATGTGGGTACTCCACTCCTCGAGAAGAAGTTTTTCGTTGTTGAGTTCCGCGACGATGTGGTTTACGTTCTCATCGCTATATAGAGCAATCTCTTTGTCGATATATTGCTTGCCAAAATTCAGGAGTTTGTAGACGTTGATATACATCGCTATATCGCTATCTCCAAACATCGAGAAGTCGGCAAGTGGGCGAGTATATGCCTCCTCAAGGACAGGAACTACGTTACCATCTTCACGGAATACCATCACTATATGTTTGTCGCTGTATGCTAACGCAGCTTTATCAGTGAAAATGAGTCTGCCACCATCTCTGTCTTGCTCTAATTTATATGTTGTATTGCCGTGTTTATCAATAAGAAAAGCAATATTACCTATACTCTTTTCTACGACGTTTTTGTCGGCAACCTCGGCAACTACAACAAACGCCTCGTGTACCTCATCTGCGTATGCATATAGTGGTTTTGAGAGGTCTGCACCAAAATTATTGAAGTCAGTGATGATGCCCTTAATATTCTCCGCAATGGCATCATCTTCGATATTCGCTGTTGCCATCGAAGCCCACATCTTACGCTGCTCCGGGGTGATATACTTATCGAAAGCTCCCTTCTTGGCAAGTTGGTCGAGGTTTATGTAGCAGAAGAGAGCATCCTCAATCTTATCGCGCTGAACGAAGGTCGACTTGTTTATTGAGAGTACCGCTACCGTAGCTCCTGCGGCAACAACCACAACAGAAAGAATGATTAAAAGAATCTTTTTCATAGTATCTCGTTTTATATTTTTCGTTTCCTGGCTTTAGACCATTATCATACAAAGGTAGAAATTATTTTCTAATAATACAATCGTACCTAAATTTATTAATTATTAGGTGTGAATAGGTTTTGATTATCGAGAAAAAAAAGTTAAATTTGCACGATAGAGAATAACTAAACGAAATATGGAGAATTTTAAACCTACAAAGTATACGTTGTCGTGTGTGGCCACTGGTCGAGAGTTCGAGGATCAGGGTTGGATTTTGGACGATAGAGAGTGTAAAACTCCTTCGCTCGTGCGTGCTATCTACGAGAAGAAGCAGTTAGAGGTGAAGTCGGATGAGTATGGCTTCTACAAATTCTGCGATTGGCTTCCTGTGAAGCGAATGTTGCAGGGCTCTTCGGCTCCTGTGACATATAAGAGCGAGGTGTTGGCAAAGCATCTCGGTTTGTCGAACTTGTGGATTACAATGAGCGGATACAACCCAAAGCGCGGCGTGAAGATGTCGACTTGCTCGTTCAAGGAGACTGAGGCTTATAGCGTTTGTGCGCGAATAGACGAGTCGGAGGATAGAGTATTGGTTGTTGCATCTGCGGGAAACACTGCGCGTGCCTTTGCTCGTGTATGTTCGGATAACAACATTAAGCTCCTATTGGCCGTGCCTTCGGATAACCTCGATGCGTTGTGGTTTACAGAGCCTTTGAACGACTGCGTAAAGCTCATCTCTTGCGAGAAGGGTGGTGACTATTTCGATGCCATTAATCTTGGCAATATGGCGCTTAAGTCGTCGAAGTTCTATCCAGAGGGTGGTGCAAAGAATATTGCTCGCCGCGATGGTATGTCTACAACAGTTATGTCGGCGGTGACAACCATCGGTCGTATTCCAGATTACTATTTCCAGGCCGTAGGCTCGGGTACGGGTGCTATCGCAGCGTGGGAGGCTAATATGCGATTTATCGAAGATGGTCGCTATGGTGATAACCTTATGAAGCTCATCGTGTCGCAGAATGCTCCATTCGTTCCTATTTTTGACGCTTGGCGTGCTGACTCACGCGAGATGTTGCCTTATGATGCAAAGAAGGCACGTCGTGATGCCGAACTTATTGATGCAAAGGTGTTGTCGAACCGCAGACCTCCATATAGCTTTGCAGGTGGTCTTTACGATGCGTTGAAGGCTACGGGAGGTGATGTTGTTGTGGCTACTAATGCTCAGGCACGCCGTGCTTGTAAGCTCTTCAAGGAGTTGGAGGGTATTGATATCAACCCTGCTCCAGGTGTGGCACTTGCATCGCTTATCAAGATGGTAGAGGCTGGTTCAATCGACAAGGATGCTTGCATTATGCTTAACATCACTGGTGCGGGTGAGGAGGCTGCAAAGCAGAATCGTCAGTTGTGGTACCTCAAGCCAAGCAAGGTGTTCTCGTTGAATGTCGATATTGATGAGGTTGTAACTTATGTTGAATCACTATTTTAGAGAGATTATATGTTGTATCCATTGAAGTTTAAACCACGTGTTAAGGAGCGTATTTGGGGTGGTCAGGCGATATTGGCAAAGAAGGGTAAGGCGGCAGGCCGTCTTTCGAAAGATAAACTCTATGGCGAGAGCTGGGACTTGTCGTCTGTGAAGGGCGATGTTTCGGTAGTTGCAAATGGCTTTTTGAAGGGTAATAATCTCGAGGAGGTTATCGAGGTCTATATGGGCGAGCTTGTTGGCGAGGAGAATTTCGAGCGCTATGGTCTTGAGTTCCCATTGCTTATTAAGTATCTCGATTGCAACGATAAGCTCTCTGTACAGGTGCATCCCGACGATGCTTTGGCCGAGGAGCGTCATAATAGCTTCGGAAAGACTGAGGCGTGGTATGTGGTTGATTGTAAGCCAGGTGCGGCAATCTATCTCGGTTTCAAGGACCTAAACCTTACACGCGAGGAGTATATCGCTGCAGTGTCGGAGTCGCGCCTTGAGGAGTTGCTCAATAAGGTGGAGGTAAGGCCTGGTGATACCTTCTTCATCCCTGCGGGTACGGTACACGCACTTGGTGCTGGCTTGGAGGTTGTAGAGGTGCAGCAGACATCAGACATCACCTATCGTATTTACGACTGGGATAGAGTAGATGCCGAGGGTAAGAGCCGCGAGTTGCATACTGCTCTTGCTGTGGATGCTATTGATTTTGAGGCAGATGCCGAACTTCTACACCGTAAATATGACTTGCAGCGAGGTGGTGAGGCGAAGGTTATCGAATCAAACTACTTTACTATGGTGTTGCACGATGTGGCTGGAGCAAAGACCTTCGACCACTCGGCACTCGACTCATTTGTGGTGTATATTGCCCTTAATGGCTCGGTGCGCATCATTGCTGATGGCAATGCGGAGAGCTTGGAGGAGGGTGAGGTTATTCTTATCCCTGCCGAGACCAGCGAGATTCTGGTCGAGGGTGACGCAAAGTTGATGGAGGTATATATCGCGAAGTAGTATGATGATGCGCCCTCAGATTGCTATTATTCAGGAGAATACGTTGAGCGCTATGGCTCTGCGTGGCTTGCTGTCGGATATGCTTCCAGGCATTGATGTAGTGAGTTATAGCAGTATTGAGGAGTTCAACGCTGCGGAGGCTAGGGTTGCACACTACTTTATTTCGGCAAATATTCTGTTTCACAATACGGAGATGTTTCGCCCGCTTATGGCACGAACTATGGTCATCACCGAGGGTGAGGCATCACCATTTGTACAGTCGGGATTTCGTACTATCGACGCTACGGCATCGGAGCAGGAGATAGTGCGTAGGATTCTGCATATCCACCATATGGGACATCCTGGCCACGTGCATCATCACGAGGCGATGCCATACGAGGAGACAACGCAGCAACTACTCTCGGCACGTGAGCGTGATGTGTTGGCTCTGTTGGTTAAGGGACGTATAAATAAGGAGATAGCAGATGAGTTGAATATCTCTCTTGCAACGGTAATCTTCCATCGTAATAATATTTATGAAAAGTTGCATAGTCGCTCGATTGGCAGATTGACGATATATGCTGTGTTGAATAACATCGTCGCACTTAGTGACATTTAAAATTTACGATATGAATAATTTTGTTTATAACATCCCAACGAAGGTCTATTTTGGTGAGAATCAGTTGGGACATTTGGGTGAGGAGCTTAAGAAGTTTGGTAAGCGTGTGTTGCTTACCTATGGTGGTGGCTCTATAAAGCGTAGTGGCCTATACGATAGAGTTATTGAGGAGTTACATAAAGCAAACCTTGAGGTGTTTGAGTTGTCGGGCATTGAGCCTAATCCACGTATCGAGTCGGTACGTAAGGGTGTTGCAATATGTAAGGAGCAGGGTATAGATGTTTTGTTGGCAGTAGGTGGTGGCTCGACTATCGACGCTACGAAGTTTATGGCCGCAGGTGCGTGTGTGGAGCACGATGCTTGGGAGTTCTTTGGCGCTAACGCAAAGCCTATTGACGAGGCGTTGCCTATTGTTACAATCTTGACACTCTCGGCTACTGGCTCGGAGATGGATACTGCGGGTGTTATCTCTAATCTTGAGACTGGCGATAAACTTGGCCGCTTGGCTCCTGCGTTGTTGCCACGAGTGTCGTTCCTTGACCCTACACTTACCTATTCGGTTAGTAAGTATCAGACGGCGTGTGGTTCGGCGGATATTATGTCGCATATTATGGAGGTTTACTTTAATACACAGGAGGACCTCTTTATGCTCGACTGCTTTATGGAGGGTATGCTTAAGACTGTTGTTAAGTATGCACCTATCGCTGTTGCAGAGCCAGAGAACTACGAGGCGCGTGCCAACCTAATGTGGACATCGTCGTGGGCTATCAATGGCTTTATAAATGGTGGTAAGCGTAAGGCGTGGAGCTGTCACCCTATGGAGCACGAGTTATCGGCAGTTTACGATATCACTCACGGCCTTGGTCTTGCTATCCTCACTCCACGATGGATGGAATACTGCTTGGATGAGACAACAGTCGATAAATATGTTCAGTATGGTGTCAATGTATTTGGCATTGATGCAAAGTTGGATAAGATGGAGATTGCAAAGCGCAGTATCAAACTTACCGAGGAGTTTTTGTTTGAGAAGTTGGGCTTGCAGCGTACATTTACCGAAGTGGGTATCAAGCGTGAGGATTTTGCAATGATGGCAAAGAAGGCGTGCCGCTATGGCGATATCAAGGGCTTCAAGACTCTTACACCTGCTGATGTGGAGGCTATATTCGAGATGTGCTTGTAGGGTATATCTCTAACATATAAATAAAAATAGTCACCTCCTGTACGGGGTGACTATTTTTTTGTTTATATTACGATTTGTTAGTAAGTCTCGTTTGTGCAGTCGAGGAGTGAGTAATCGCCCTCGTAAACCACCTTGTGAGTCTCCTGAATGTTGTCGATTGTCATAGTAATCTCAAGTGTTACCTTATTCTCCTCAACTGTAAGCTTGCCGCTTTCGTAGTGGGTCTGAGATGCAGGGACACCACTCTCATCATTAATTTGATACCAGCTAAACTGCTCCTTAAATAGATTGGCAGCAGGGGTGTTATTTACATCAAACTCATAAACGCCTACAGGAGTCTGGATATGTGACATATCGTTTGGCTCTACATCGAGATAGAGGTCAACAAAGTAGTAGTAAGCGTTTGGAGTATCAAACATATTGCTTGCATCCATACCGAGGTCAGTGAATGCAAAATAGTAGTTGTGCAAGCCGTTCGAACCTGAATAGCTACCATAATACTTACCCTGAAGGAGTGGTGCGCTAATCACCTTGTTTGTTGGAGTCTCGCTGAGTGCCTGGATAACCTTTACCTCGAACTTCGACTTATCGTACGATACGGTGATAACGCCCTCACGTGGCTCGGCATCAGGATTTCTCTCTACGGTAAAGTTAATCTTACCCTGCTGGCGGTAGTCAAAGTTGCCAATCCAAGATACGTTAGCCTCGGCCTTAACCTCTGCACCCGCAACCATCTCCAAGATATCATAGGTGATGAATGCCATAGCGCTACCGCTATTAACCTTAACCTCTGTGCTTGATGTCAACTTAATCTGCGTGTTGCTATCTACATCGTCGTTGGTATTGTTGCACGCAGTGAAAAGCAGTGCTACGATTCCGAAAAATGATAAAAACTTCTTCATAATGTTATTGTTTTGTATTCTATAATTTACACATACGCTTTACTCCACATCGAGGATAATCTTGTAGGTTGATGATGGTGCGAACTCGGCGTTGTAGACCAAGATAAAGTTCTCGTCGAGGGCTACATCCCACGCCTCACCCTCTGCCAAGCGAGGATTTACCAAACGCTCAGGGAAGAAGTAGCTGAATGGAAGG
>JADBON010000078.1:0-5775 GCA_015656305.1 Alistipes sp. | reverse complement strand
TTTCGCATCCCTACGGCGGGCGCTGCGCTATATCATCAGTCATCATATGACGTAGGAGATTGGTGCATTACCGCAGGCATACGCTTCGACTACGAGCAGACATCTATGCACTACCACTCTCACGCTACGGTACCCTATCGCTTCGACCTTACGATGAGTGATTACGAAGATTTGCGTAGCGACTTTAAGGGCAAGGAGAGGCAACATTTCTTCGAGATACTTCCGAAGATTGCGGTGGAGTACAACCTCTACAAGGGTAATATCTACGCTACGATAACACGTGGTTATAAGAGTGGCGGCTTCAACACGCAGATATTCTCGGACATCCTACAAGTGCAGATGATGAACGATATGATGGATGCCTTGGGTGTAGAGCTGGATGGCGTAGGCACAGCGACATACGACTCAGCATCGGCAACAAAATACAAGCCTGAGACGAGTTGGAACTTTGAGGTGGGTACACATCTAAAGCCTATAAAGTCACTAACGCTCGACGCCTCGCTCTTTTGGATAGAGTGCTTCGACCAGCAGGTAACAGTACTCCCACAGGGTAATAACACAGGACGTATGATGTCCAACGCAGCACGCGCACGTAGCTTTGGTGTGGAGCTTTCGGCTGAGTATGCGTATGAGGGCCTAAACATACGCGCTGATTATGGATATACAAACGCACGTTTCCGCGACTACGATGATGGCACGGCAAACTATGCGGGAAACTATCTTCCCTACGCTCCGCAGAACACAGCAGCAGTGATGGCGAGCTACACGTGGGGCATCAACAATAAGCACCTTCAGCAGATAAGCATTGCGGCAGATTGGCGCGGTATTGGTAGTATATATTGGAATGAGTCGAACTCTTTACGTCAGGGTTTTTACTCACTCCTCGGCGCGCAGCTGATGTTACGTATGAGCCACTGCACACTCTCGCTATGGGGTAGAAACCTCTTGAATAGCGACTACAACGTCTTCTACTTTAAGTCCGTTGGCAAGGAGTTCTTCTCGAAAGGCAAGCCACTGCAGTTGGGTGTAAGAGTTTCAGTAAATATTTAAATATCTAAAAACTATAATGTTATGAAAAAAGTTTCTCTATTATTTAGCCTTCTCGCTATGGTTGTGATGTTTGCAAGTTGCGAAAATGGCGAGCACAACAATCTCCCCAATAACCCCGTAGAGAAGGAGTGCTACATTGGCACTATGACCGTTGACCAGAACGATGGCACATTCTATACACAGGAGGATGTTGAGGTAGACTATGAGATTTACGACGGAAAACTCAACTTCGTGATGTATAAGGTTAAATTTGCTTCAGGAATGCCTATCAAACTTGATATGGTTGTCGAGGGTGTAGATTGCTTGGGCGCTGTTGGCAACTACGTTCTTGCAGGTAATGGTATTGTGCCTTATGCTATGGGTGGCCCATTCGAGAAGTACACAATCACCAACCTCATTGGAGCAATCACCAACACAACATTCTCGATGAGTTTTATGTGTGGTGAGTATCCCGTAACCTTCGAGGGAACAAAGAAGGAGTAATAGTAAATTAATAGGCGACCGGTTGGTCGCCTATTTTGCTTATGATTAGAGGAAAAAGGGTTACTTACCAAAACTTACAACCTCGATTCTCTCGACTCCATTGACTGATTGGTCATCATCAAAAGTAAAAGTCATATTAGCACTATTTATAAGTTTGAAATTCACAGGCAAAGTAAACTGCACTATAACATTCTTACCCTTCTGCTTACCAGGAACCCACTGTGGAGAACTCTTCAATACTCGCAATACCTCGTCCGACAATGACTTATCGGGAGATTTGATAATACCTGTCATATTCTCTTTGATATATCCATCTTTGTCGATGCAAAATCTCACGAGAACCATTCCCTCAATACCTTTATTCATAGCCTCCTCGGGATAGCGGACATTCTCCATTACCCAATTTCTAAAGGTCGTAAGATCACCACCCATAAACTGTGGCATCTCATCCACCATTAGGAATACCTCATCCTCCCCATCTACGCTTTTTGCGGTTATCTTTGTGATGCAGGCTGGGCGGAAACCATACCTCTTCTCAAAGTCATCCAGGGCCTCGGCATTTTTCACAACTTCTATCATCTCAATAGAGTCAGATGATAGGTTAATGACCTGCTCAATGGTTACACGCTCGCCATTAATCATATATGCAGGCTCCTGTGCTGTTGCTGCCACTGTGAGCGCAAACAGCGAAAATATAAATACAAATAGTTTTCGTTTCATAGTTCAAAGGTTTTAAGATTAATACTGCAGCTGCCTTTTGTTATTGCAAAGGTAGTACAGAATATTTGCGACTCCAAAGGTTTTAGGTTAAAGAGTGTTAAAGCGAATGTTAAATAGTGTTAAAGTTCACACGCCGCCGTGTCATCGTAACATATTTTTCATAACTTTGCGATATGAAAAAGAGTCGCTTTACCATAGTGCTACTATGTGGCATATTCTCATTGGTTTTCCTCGCTGCGGTGGAGATTATCTGGGCGGTGGATACTTATAAGAATATGCGCAACGCCTATCGTAACCAGATAGAGAGCATCTTCGAGGAGGCAACGTGGCAATATGTAACACGCTTTCCCAATGGCGATTACACCCTTCCAAATATTGAGCGACTGCACACTATACTCAAAGAGGAGCTACGCACATCAGGTCTTGAGTGCAGGTTCGCAATCGAGATACTCGCACCCATAGGCGACAACTTTGAGCCTATATGGGAGGTAAGCAACGAGAGTTTATCAGAGCGAAATATTGATTTCAACAGAAGCATTCCGCCACTTACCATACGTCTTACAGTGGATGATCCTCATTCGGCAATCGTAGCAAGTATGCGATGGATAGTCACCCTACAAATGCTCTCCATCATAGTGCTCTCCGTTACGTTTATATACCTGCTCCGCACGCTATTTCGTGCAAAGAGTCTCGAGCAGATACGACGTGACCTTACACACAACATCACCCACGAACTAAAAACCCCTATTGCTGCGGCATACGCTGCAACAGATGCGCTACGCACATCGCCATCATTTGCAAATAATGAGGTGAAACGCAACGAGTATCTCGACCTTTCGTTGCAATCACTGAAGCGTCTGGAAGATATGGTAGAGGAGATTCTTCGCTCTTCGACCGAGGAGTTTGAGCAGCGCAGACTGAACTACACGCAGTGTGATGTTGGGGAGATTATAGAAGAGGTATGCGCGACATTCGACCTGAAATATCAGGCAAGAGAGGTGAGGTGGAACATAGATATTCCGCACTCCACAGAGATTGTTGCCGATAGGCTCCATATCGCAGCAGCATTGAGTGCACTCGTGGATAATGCGATAAAGTATTGCTCCAAACAGCCATATATAACTATCACGATATCAAGCAATAACACAAACACCTCAATAAGCATTAGTGATAATGGAACGGGCATTCCTATGAGTGAGCGCAAACGAATATTCGAGAAGTTCTACCGCATATCACAGGGAAATCGTCACGATACCAAGGGTTTTGGATTGGGGTTGTACTACGTAAAGAACATTATCGAGTTACACAGAGGTAAAATTTCGCTACGCTCCACAGTGGGCAAAGGCTCAACATTTGAAATAACACTCCCCGCGTATGGCAAAACGACGAATACTAATAGTTGAGGATGAGGCTACCCTACGTCACATCGTAAAGGATGCTATCGAAGAGGCAGGATATGACGTGATTACGGCGAGTGATGGTGCGGAAGGTTTGCAGCTATTTCGCCAGGAGCAGCCACATCTTGTAATAGCAGATATTATGCTTCCGAAGATGGATGGCTATGAGATGGTGCGCGCGATGCGTAAGGAGCAGAGTACAACGCAATACCTCTTTCTATCAGCCTTAAGCGACTCAGAGGATGTGGTCGAGGGATTTCTTGCAGGTGGTAATGACTATCTACGTAAACCTTTCGCTATAAGAGAGTTAATAGTACGTGTAGAGGCTCTATTATCGCGTTTGGAGGATAATACACAGTGCCAGACATACAACATTGGGCGCTACAATTTCGACTACAAAGCGCAAACTCTCGAAATTGACAACGAGATACGACATCTATCATCTCGTGAAGCGGCGATACTCAACCTACTGATACAGAACTGCGACAACGTGGTAAGCTCACACCGTATGCTGATGGATATATGGGGCGACGACAGCTACTACAACCTACGCTCGATGAATGTATTTATCTCGAAGCTACGCTCCTATCTCTCAAAAGACAAGAGAATTGACATTAGCTCGGTTCGTGGTGTAGGCTACAAACTTTACATAAAGCGATAAGATATGAAAGCTATAAAGAGCGTTATATACATATTCATAGTCAGTATATTTTTATCGTGTTCAATATCCAGGACACATCAAGCATATATTTGTCTTGATTGTGGAGATGAGAGCGGTATGGCATATGTGCAAGGATATGAGTATGATGAAGGTTGCGAATTTACAATAAAAGATAGTTGCCGTGTGAAGCGTGGTCGAGGTGAGCTACAATTTACTATGAATGAAGATAACTTTGTTATGTTGCTTATAGTAACCGAGAATCATAGATTTTTAGATGAATTACCAATTGGCCCAAACGACACCGTATTACTTGATTACACAAGTGGGAGTATGGGTATTCGCAAGGATAGACGACGTTATGGCAATGAATATACCAGATTTAAAGCTATGAAGGATAGCATACGTTGCCTCTATACCAATCTGCAAGAACAAACCTACAACGTGTGCTATGGTAGTAGTGAATATAAACGATTGAAGGATAGTATTAAACTGGTCAATGATTATTATTACAACAAATTCCCCTATGATATACTTAACGACCCTGAACTATCACAAAGTGTTTATATTGTTCACAATGCCATAGCCATAAGATCTATTGCCAGAGCATCACTTTCAGAGTTGGATTCATTGCGCACTACATTTATGCAACGCCTGCCTAATGCCAAGAGCCTAAAGGTTAAGGGAGAGTTTGATACGGAGCGTTCAGAGCGTGATAAAGAGAGATTCTTCGAACTACTAAATAAAACAAATTAACATATTTAGCACCAGAGGGCTTGCATATGTATAACATCACAAAAATATCCCACTTGGAACGGTAGTCTACCTACTGCCCAAGTGGGATAACTATTAGGAATGTGACACAGATGCGCCACAATCACAATATATTACTCCTCGAAAGAGTGGATAACAACGCCTGAACGCAACTTTGGCTCAAACCAAGTAGTCTTTGGAGGCATAATGTTGCCAGTGTCAGCGATGTCGAAGAGCTGCTGCATTGATACTGGGTACAACGCAAAAGCAACCTTCATCTCGCCGCTATCAACACGCTTCTGCAACTCACCCAAACCGCGGATACCACCTACGAAGTCGATACGCTTTGAAGTACGCAAGTCAGCGATGCCGAGAACCTTGTCCAAAACGAGGTTAGAAAGAACTGATACGTCGAGAACACCAATTGGATCGTTATCATCGTAAGTACCCTCCTTAGCAGTCATAGAATACCACTCGCCATCGAGGTACATTGCGAAGTTGTGCAATGCGTTAGGAGTGTAGATATCTGCACCCTTCTTCTCTACTACGAATGACTCCTCTACTGCCTTCAAGAAATCCTCCTTTGAAAGACCATTAAGATCCTTAACTACGCGGTTGTAGTCGATGATGCGCAAGTGTGATGCTGGGAAAGTAACAGCCAAGAAGAAGCAGTACTCCTCGTTGCCAGTGTGGTTAGCGTTCTTAGAAGCGCAC
>JADBON010000197.1:0-3356 GCA_015656305.1 Alistipes sp. | reverse complement strand
GCACCATCCATATATACCTGACCACCAGCATCGTGGATAGCATCTACGATATCACGAATGCGGCTCTCGAAGACACCGTGTGTAGATGGGTAAGTAACCATCAAACCACACAACTCCGATGCGTGCTCCTCGGCCTTCTTCTTAAGGTCCTCAACGTCGATATTACCATTCTGGTCACACGCCACGGTAACAATCTTCATACCCGCCATAGCTGCCGATGCTGGGTTTGTACCGTGGGCAGAAGATGGGATAAGGATGATATTACGATAGCCCTGACCACGGCTCTGGTGATAAGCACGAATGATAAGCAAACCTGCATACTCACCCGCAGCACCTGAATTAGGCTGAAGTGTACAACCCGCAAAACCTGTGATAGTTGCGAGGTAGCTCTCGAGGTTCGAGATAAGCTCGCGGTAACCCTCGGTCTGATCCTCTGGAGCAAGAGGGTGTACGTTCTGGAATCCTGCCAACGATAGTGGCTGCATAAGCTGTGCAGCGTTAAGCTTCATTGTGCAAGAGCCGAGTGAAATCATAGAGTTCATAAGCGAGATATCGCGCAACTCAAGGCGCTTGATATAACGCATCATCTCTGTCTCGGTGCGGTAAGCGTTGAAAATCTCCTCGGTGAAGAAGTCGCTCTTACGCTCTACCTCCGCAGCGATAACCGCAGCCTCAACACGCTTAACAGCCTTTGCCTTCTTGCCACGTGCCTCGGCGAAAATCTCAACGATAGCCTGAAGCTCCTCATCGGTAGTCACCTCGTCGAATGACATACGTACTGTGTCATCAGTTGGGTAGTACATATTAATCTCGCGTGCAAGAGCGATATCCTGAATTACAGATGCCTCGGCCTCAACCTCAAGAGTATCGAAGAGAGCCTGTGTACGCACCTTATAGCCCATAGCCTCCAAAGCCTCCTTAACGGTTACAGCAGCGCTATGTGCCACCATTGCTGCACGCTGGAGTCCCTCCTTACCATTATAGATACAGTAGAAACCTACCATTGAGGCCATCAATGCCTGTGCAGTACAGATGTTCGATGTAGCACGCTCACGCTTGATATGCTGCTCACGCATCTGAAGCGACATACGAAGTGCCTTATTACCCAAGCGGTCTACCGATACACCGATGATACGGCCTGGCATATTACGCTTGTAAGCATCGCGTGTAGCCATATAACCAGCCGAAGGACCACCGAAGCCCATAGGGCAACCAAGACGCTGTGTAGTACCTACTGCGATATCTGCACCCCACTCTGCTGGTGACTTGAAGAGTGCCAATGAGAGAAGGTCTGCTACGGCAGTTACCAATACGCCAGCCTCCTTTGCCTTTGCTGCGAAGGCTGCGTAGTCGCGAACCTCACCATTAGCAGCTGGGAACTGAAGAATAGCACCAAACTCCTTACCCGAGAACTCATAAGTTGAGAAGTCGTCGCGGATAATCTCGATGCCAAATGGCTCCGAACGTGTGATAAGCACGTCGAAGGTCTGTGGGAAGATATTCTCATCTACGAAGAGCTGGTTACGTCCCTGCTTCACAGCCTCACGTGAGCGCAATGCAAACATCATAAGCATAGCCTCGGCAGTTGCAGTAGCCTCGTCCAAGAGCGAGCAGTTAGCAACCTCCATACCTGTAAGCGAGAGGATAGCTGTCTGATAGTTAAGAAGCGCCTCCAAACGGCCCTGTGAAATCTCAGCCTGATATGGAGTGTATGATGTGTACCACGCTGGGTTCTCGAAAACGTTACGTGAAACCACCGCAGGCACTACGTTAGGGTAGTAACCCATACCGATGAATGAACGGAAGGTGCGATTCTTCGCTGCAAGAGCCGAGATGTGAGCGGCATACTCATACTCGCTCATAGCCTCTGGAAGGTCAAGGTCCTTCTTAAGGCGAATATTCTGTGGGATAACCTGCTGCAAAAGCTCCTCAACAGACTCCACGCCAATTGTAGCGAGCATCTGCTGCAAATCCTCCTTCGAGTTTAGACCTGTGTGACGGTCTACAAAGCTGTCAAAGATTTTCATTTGATTAAAAGGTTTATTTAGTTTATAGTTTTAGTTTCGTTATGGTTATAACTCTTTATTTGCGGTTTTAGTACTTAAACGAGCTGCCGCCGATAAACTCTCTTAGCAGCGACGTTGGTGGAATCTCCTCGGGCGCAATAGGCACAAAGTTATCCAAAAGTTTCAGGATACGGCGTGCCTCGGCATACTCTGGCACCGTATCTGGCACCTCACGAAGCACAGGCTCGGCAATAGCCCTCAATACCGAGAGCTCGTAGAAGAGCGAGGAGTTGAACATCACGTTTGCATTCTCCTGATATGGGAAGATATGCTTCTCCTCGCCACGACGCACCGCAGGCCACATCGTAAGTGTCTTAAGCGCATCGTTACCACGCGTTGCATTGTCACGAATCGTACGGCGCAACATACGGTTGTCCGTCGTAGGGATTCGCGAGAAGTTATCCATCGCTACCGATGTGAAGCACGAGATGTAAATCTTGAACTTCTGACCATCAGCAACGCCTGGTGTAAGGTTAGGGTTCAGGGCGTGAATACCCTCCATAATAAGTATCGAGCGGTCGGTAAGTTTTAGTGGTTTCTCGTGCCACTGACGCTTACCCGAAATAAAGTCATAGCGCGGAATCTCCACACTCTCACCCGCCGTAAGACGGCGCAAGTGGTCGTTCAGCGTCGTTAGGTCGATAGCCTCCAAAGCCTCGAAGTCGGGTTTACCATCCTCGCCAAGAGGAGTCTTATCGCGGTCTACGAAGTAGTCATCAAGGGCAATCAACACCGGATCGAGGCCCAACACACGAAGCTGTACACCAAGTCGCTTCGAGAAGGTTGTCTTACCACTTGATGAAGGGCCAGAGATAAGCGCCATACGCACGCCACGCTCTTGGTTAGCCTCGGAAATTGAGCGCGCAATAGAGGCAATCTTATTCTCGTGGAACGCCTCGGCAATCTTGATAAGCTCCGACGCATCACCCTCCATAACCCTGCGGTTAAGGTCACCGACGGTTGGCACTCCCATAATATCTATCCAGCGCTGATACTCGTGGAAGATATCGAACATCTTATCGTGGTTTATCGCCGTTGTGAGCTGCTCGGGGTTGGTACGCGCAGGAAGTGCAACATATAGGCCATTGCAGTATGGCACGACATCGAAGCGTGGTACATATCTCGTCGAAGGGGCCAAGACGCCATAGAAGTATCCAGGCATATCACCCAAATAGTTCACCGTGCGGTAGAGCGTTGGGCGGGTTTCGAGGATATCAATACGGTCATCAAAGCCATACTTCTGGTACTCCTCAACAACCTCCTCCGCAAGACGCTTACGGCGTGTGATAG
>JADBON010000289.1:0-2280 GCA_015656305.1 Alistipes sp. | reverse complement strand
GAGATATCGCAATTCAACTTCGCCTTATCTGCAATCTTTGCGCGCTTGATATTGTAAAACGCCGTAGCGTCGTCCTTGAAACGAATTATAATCTTATCTGCACTATCGGTAGCATAAATCATCTTGCTCTTACCCTCGTGCAGAAGTTCCAACTGCTTCATACTCTATCGATTCATAAAGTAGTTAACGGCATTTGCGAAGATATCCTGAATCTTCTGGCCGTGAATATTCTTCATAAGGTCACGCTCATAACGCTCCGTGTGTCCCATCTTACCGAGAATCTGACCTGATGGGTCAATGATACCCTCGATAGCGAAGCTCGAGCCGTTAGGGTTGTAAGGAGCATCGGTAGTAGGACGGCCCTCAGCATCAACATACTGGAATGCTACCTGACCATTACGGAACAACTCCTCGGCCATCTCGTCCGATACTACGAACTTACCCTCACCGTGGCTGACAGCGATAGAGTGGAGGTCACCAACCTGGAACGAACGCAACCAAGGTGATGCAACAGTACCCACGCGTGTTGAAACAACCTGCGAGATATGGCGGTTGATATCGTTACGGAAGAGGGTTGGTGATGCCTTAGTAACCATACCCAAGCGACCATAAGGCAACAAGCCCGACTTAACCAAAGCCTGGAAACCGTTACAGATACCGAGCATCAAGCCACCACGATCCAACAAAGCGTGGATAGCATCAGCAACATCCTTATTATTAAGAACGTTTGCGATAAACTTACCGCTACCATCTGGCTCATCACCAGCAGAGAAACCACCTGCCAATGCCATAATGTGACACTCGGCGATATTCTCGGTCATCTCCTTGATAGATGCGATAACATCCTCACCTGTGAGGTTCTTGAATACACCCAACTTAACCTCCGCACCAGCGCGCTCGAAGGCACGTGCAGTGTCGTAGTCGCAGTTGGTACCTGGGAATACAGGGATATAGACCTTAACCTTATCAACCTTCTGGCCAGTGTACTCCTTCATATGAATTCTGCCATCGCTAACGCGTGTAGGCTCACCGCTCTTACCACGGTCTGAATATACTGTTGTATACTTCTCGGTATTAGCCTCAAGCAACTCCTCCAATGGAAGGCGTGTGCCGTTGATAAAGATAGCCTCCTTATTAAGTGTATTACCGATATACTCAGCAGCTGGGAAGTTCAAGGTACGGCGGCTCTCAACAACGATAGAGCCATAAGCGTAGTTGTACAACATCTGCTCGTCGCACTCCAACTCTGCACCCACCTTATTACCGAACGACATCTTTGCAACAGCCTCGGCAACACCACCAAAGCCTACTGCCCAAGCCGATACGATATCACCCTGTGCAATCTTCTCGTTTACAAACTCGAAGTTAGCCTTGAGCTGGTCGGTATCTGGCATATAATTATCCTTCGCAGTGTGGCGGATAACATAAATCTTATGTCCACCCTCCTTGAACTCTGGGCTGATAACATTACGAGCATCAACGGTAGTGATACCGAATGCCATAAGCATTGGAGGAACGTTGATATCGCGGAATGTACCACTCATAGAGTCCTTACCACCGATTGATGGAAGGCCAAGCTCTACCTGCATCTTCAACGCACCGAGCAACGCAGCAAGAGGCTTACCCCAAGACTTATCGTCGGTCATACGCTCGAAATACTCCTGGTATGAGAAGCGCATATCGTTATAGCGAGCACCCGCAGCAACAACCTTCGCACAAGCATCCACAACAGCATAAGCAGCACCGTGGTATGGGCTCCACTTTGCGATATATGGATTATAGCCATAGGCCATAATGCTGGCTGTGTTTGTGAAGCCACCACCTACTGGGAGCTTCTGTACAGATACCTGTGTCTCGGTACACTGTGTCTTACCACCATAAGGCATCAACACGGTAGAAGCACCGATGGTAGAGTCAAACATCTCAATAAGACCCTTCTGTGATACTACGTTATCATCCGAAAGGTTATTCTTCATACGCTTTGTGGTTGTAGCACCCTCAATCTTACGCTCGAAAGGATTTACATTCTCAACACCACCGAGGCGTACCTTTGTATAGTGCTTTGCACCTGCCGAGTCGATGAAGTCGCGAGAAAGGTCTACAACAACCTTATCGCCCCAGAACATACGCATACGGCGAGTATCGGTAACATCAGCCACGTAGGTTACCTCAACATTCTCCTCGTGGCAGAGAGCCATAAAGCGCTCCATATCCTTGCGCTCGATAACTACCGACATACGCTCCTGCGACTCGCTGATAGCAAGCTCCGAGAAGTTAAGG
>JADBON010000054.1:0-6815 GCA_015656305.1 Alistipes sp. | reverse complement strand
GTTTGGATATGGGTTGCCATCTCTGTCAACCTCCTTCATACGTCTCTCGGCATAGGCGATAGCGGCCTCGTGGGTTGTCTGCGTGCCATCAAAGCCACCTGTCTTTGTTTCGTTGATAAACTGACCTGGCGCGGGGGTATATTCGTAGACCTTGTTCCAATCAGCCTTTGATGTGCCGCTCTGTGGACGATAAAAAGCTCCCTCCTCGTAGACGGTTATGGTGAACTCTCGAGTAAGGATAATCATCTCGCCCTGCTTTTCGGTGGTTGCTCGGCCTATGATTTTATACTCACCAGCCGCCTCTGCGGTAAAGATTAGTTGCGAGTCATAGCCGATAGGCTCCTCACTATCAGTCAGTTTCCAAAGGTAAGTGACACCCTCCTCGCTGCTTGTTGCCGAAGGAGCAATGAGAAGTTTACGACCAACAACCGTGTGATACTCCTCGTTTGCGAAATCCCACACGAAGGGCATATCTTCGGCATTGAGTACTTTGAACTCCACACTATCGCTATGTGTTCCATCTTCGTTGGTTGCCGTAGCGGTGATGATATACTCGCCAACAGTATCGGCAGAGAAGGTGTATGCGTTATCGTTGCCCACCACCTCGCCATTGATGCTCCACGAGAGCGATGTTTCGAGCGAAGAGTCACGCACCGATGCGTTAAGGGTTACAATTGTTCCCACGGCGACGGTCTGCTGTTTGCTTCCCGCAATGGTTACGGTAGGTATCTCCAGTGGCACTACATTTACGCGAATCTCCTCTTCATCCGTTCCACTTTCGGTAGATGCAGAAAGAGTAATATAATACTCTCCAATCTCCTCCTTCATAAAACGCAACGATGGGGAGGTGGCTATAACCTCTCCATTCATAGTCCAAAGATAGGTCGCCCCATCTGCTGATTCGTAACTTGGTGCGATAACAATCTCTCGGTCCTCTTTGACGGTGTAGATACCTGTTTCGCTATCGAGAATAATGTTCGGAGGCAATGAGGTTGTAATCACCTCATCTATATTGCAAGACGAGGCAATTACAACAACCACACACAAACACAATAAATCTAAAAATCTTCTCATATATTACTTATCAAAACGTACCGCTATATCATCGTAGGCGAAGTAACCTGGGATTGTGAAGCCATATCGTCCACCCATCTCATCAGAGTAGAGGAAGTTGAAGCGTACCTTTGTCACCTCGCCGAGTTCTGACAAATCCCACTTCTGCCAATCGGTTACCACATTCTCGCCCTGCACCAAGTAGAACTCCACCTCGCTGATTGGCTCAGCATTAGCATCGGCATCTATATCATCAAAGCCCTGTGCGACAATCTTCAACCAAGCACTCTCGGTTAAGCCCGTCCAATTGCCACCAAAGCTATTGCCTGCCTCGCTCTTAACACCATTGTATAGCTGATTGAGGGTATAGCTGGTGTTGGTAACCCACATATGGTCGATAACACGCGCCTCGCCATCTGCAAAATATAGCTCTGGGAGATTCTCTACGTACGAGAAGAAATCCTTGTAGCCATAGTGTACGCAGAAGTTATCGCCCGAGTGCGCTGGCACTGGTGTCATAAGCTGGATGTTAAACCAACCGAGCATCGAGTCGTTGCCAGCATTGTCCATAACGTAGTCTTCGCCATAGTACTTGGCAATGTGCAAATCTCTATCTTCGTCCAAGTAACCCTCGCCCCAATAGTTTGAGATGGCGTGACCGCCGCCCCAGAAGCAGTAGGCGTAGTTGTCGGGGAAGATGTGCATCAATTCTGTGTTGTTCTCATCCCACCAAGTGTACATTGCTGACATATAATCACCATAGGTTAGTGGTCCGCCATACTGAGGAGAGTCAATCAAATCGCTCCAAGTGGCAATGTCAACACCTGCATAATCCAAAGTGTAAGGCTCAAACATCGCATCTGCATCCTCGAAGGTTAGCACGCGAAGCTCATAAGGAAGCTCAAACTCTGGCTCTGGCTCCACAGCGATAACTGCAAGCTTAATAATAGCGCTCTTGCCTTCGGCTGATACAACGGTAATAGCAATAGTACCCTCATTGTCGTAGTGACACAAATCTTTCGTTGGGGCAGTTACGGTGAGTAGGTTCTCTACATAAGTAGCCTTCCAGCCCTGTGGCGTGTTGATTATGTAGTCGGCAACGCGCTCAACGGTTACAATAAACTCTGCGCTCATACCGTACTCAATCTCTGCTACCGCGGGAGCATTCTCTATAATAAATATAGGTGCGCTTTCGTCGTAGCGAGCGAGTTTTAACTCTGTGCCGTCGATAAGTGTTATCAATACATAGTTGCTATTTGATGTATCTACCGACTTAAATATAGAGTCGCCATTCGAACCATTCGAGCCATTCGAGCCGTTTGCTCCATCCTTCCCCTCGGCTACAATGCCTGTTGAAACCCAACTATTGCCACCATCAGTAGAGATTTCCCACTCCTTGGTTGTGTCGTTGATGCGAACCTGAGGTGCGATAGCATCTGTGCCGTTCTCGCCGTTCTCGCCATTTTGGCCATCAATGCCATTTGCACGAATCTTCTCGCCGTCAACCATCAGCCACTCGCTATCGAGAGTCCAATAGTAGTTGCCATCATCATCCAACTTAACCGAGATGATTGGAGCATTTGTGCCATTTGCGCCATCCTTGCCGTTAGTAATAGTAGCGTTGGTGCCATCCGAGAAATTAATAACATAGCCATCGGCTGTTGTCTGCACCGACGTAACATAGACCATCTTCTGCAACGCTTCGACAATAGTCTGTAAGGCGCTGATATCGTTATTGGTCTTTTTAACTGCCTCCTCAAGCGCAGTTACACGATTCTTAACATCCTCTATCTCATTCCAGAGATTTGAGTCGTCATACTCGCAGCTTGTTAGCGTAATGCCAACAAACGCTATTAAAAAGTAAATAATCTTTTTCATAATAGTATGGTTTTAAAGTTGTTAAAAATCTTGTTTTTAAATTATTGTATTTTTGCCAACGTGCGAATTGAGCGTGCAGAAGGGTAGCGCGATAATCTACCGACACGGCGTAAGTGTATAACAAAAGTCGCTTGGCTTATGATAAACCAACTACATACACTTTGTCAAAATGCACACGAGAAGATGTAACACTTCCTCGGCGTACAATTCGCTTGATAAAGCAAAAAACAGTAATAAAATAGTGCGATTATAACCCGTAATCCCAGCAGGTGATAAATCAATAATGCAAAGGCAGGTCTTCTGACTTGTCCGTTGTCGCGCCTTCCCAATCTCTTTAGATCAGTGGCAAAGAGTGCGTCCAACATTCATCCTGTTGTGCTTATGGTTACGAACGTAACGATAAGCAAGGATGGGACTTACAGCAACTGGTATTGTCCCAGATTCTCACTGGATTCCCTTTTCACCGATTGTGATGCTTATCACTTTCGGCTCCTTTTGCATTGCAAATATACAAATAATTCTGATATGAGGTACATTTTGAGAAGATTTTTTTACTACAATTTTTTGCAAAAGATGCGTTATATCAAAGATATAATAAATCTCAAAAAGTTGACGTTTGTTGATAGTAGGAAAACTATGTAGCCCTTTTTATATATAGGGTTATGATAAATCAGAAAAAAAATGTATCTTTGCAAGATAATGTTAATGTATCGTAATTTCAAACTCAAGATATGATTAAGTCAATGACTGGCTTCGGTAAGGGCGAGGCCATTTGCGGAGATAAGAAGTTTCGCGTGGAGTTGCGCTCGCTAAACTCCAAGCAACTTGATTTAAGTGTCAAGATTCCGGGTAAGTATCGTGCTGCGGAGGCTGAGGTGCGTAATATCATCACTCGTCAGTTGCAGCGTGGTAAGGTAGATTGCTTCGTGTCGTTCGAGGCTGCGGTAGCAGATACCTCGGCGCATATCAACGCTGCAGTTTTCAAGGCCTATGCCGATGAGTTGCGTATGGTATGCGAGGCAAGCGGCGTTAAGGTAGAGGGCGATGCTTTGCTAAGTGCCGTGATGCGTATGCCCGATGTGGTAACATCAGAGGAGCAGGAGGTTAGTGACGATGAGCTAAAGGCAATTATAGCTGCTACGGAGCAGGCTGCAGCGCAGTTGGATGCCTTTCGTGTACAGGAGGGTGCTATTCTTATTGCCGACCTTTTGGCGCGTATCGACCTTATCGAGAAGTATCGTCACGATGTGGAACTTTACGAGGGACAGCGTGTTGAGACTATCAAGAGTCGTATTCGTGAGAATCTTCAGAAACTTGCCGTAGAGGTGGATAACAATCGCCTCGAGCAGGAGATGATTTTCTACATCGAGAAGCTCGATATCACCGAGGAGAAGGTGCGTCTTGATAACCACTGCGCTTACTTCCGTGAGGTAGCGGCATCGGAGGATGCTCCAGGACGTAAGCTCGGATTTATCGCCCAGGAGTTAGGTCGTGAGATTAACACTATGGGTTCGAAATCGAACGAAGCAAATATGCAGCGTTTGGTAGTTCAGATGAAGGATGAGTTGGAGAAGATTAAAGAACAGGTACTCAATATATTATAATCGAAGAATATGGGTAAGTTAGTGATATTTTCAGCCCCTAGTGGCTCGGGTAAAACCACTATCGTTAAGCAGCTTTTGAAGCGTTTTCCGCAGTTTGAATTCTCGATTTCTGCTACGTCGCGTCAGCCACGAGGTCAGGAGCAGAATGGCGTGGATTACCACTTTATGTCGAACGAGGAGTTTAAGGAGCGTGTTGCGCGTGGTGAGTTCGTAGAGTGGGAGGAGGTATATGCAGGTACTTGTTACGGCACTCTTAAGAGCGAGATGGAGCGTATTTGGGCAAAGGGTAATGTCATAATCTTCGATGTTGATGTTATGGGCGGTATCAACCTTAAAAAACTCTTTGGTGAGGATGCCTGCTCAATGTTTATTATGCCACCTTCGGTCGAGGAGTTGGAGCGTCGCTTGCGTGGTCGTGGAACAGATAGCGAGGAGGTTATCCAGAAGCGTATTGCGAAGGCGGAGTTTGAGCTCTCGAAGGCCCCAGAGTTTGACCATATCGTTGTTAACGATGTGCTTGATGTTGCTGTGGAGGAGGCTACAGCGATTATCTCTAATTTCTTAAAGTAGTTTATAAGATGAAGAAGCGTATGTTATTATATTTCGGCTCGTTTGACCCAATTCACAATGGTCATATTGCACTTGCCGAGTATGCCTTGGATAAGGATTTGGCTGATGAAGTAGCACTTATCATCTCGCCACAGAATCCATTTAAGGCCGACCTTTTGCAGACTCCAGAGTACACTCGCTATGAGATGGCTGAGATGGCTTGTAAGGAGTCGAGATACCCAGAGCGTATCAAGCCTTCGGTAGTGGAGTTTGTGTTGGAGAAGCCTTCGTACACAATCAATACCCTCGATTTCCTTAAGGAGAATCACGGCGCAGATATGGAGTTCTCAATTATCACAGGAACAGATATTTGGGCACGTTTTGATGAGTGGAAGGAGTATGAGCGTATCCTCGCGGAGTATAAGATATATGTCTACCCTCGTAAGGGTTATGCGTTGGAGAAGTTTGCTGACCGCGTGACATTGTTGGAGGATGCACCATTTGTGGAGTTTTCGTCAACAGAGGTGCGTCAGAAAGCGGAGCGTAGCGAGGATATCTCGGCTATGGTAGCACCTTCGGTTGCTGATTATATTGTTAAGAATCAGCTTTGGACACCTGCGGGACGTATTGTTCGCCTCACCTCTATGATTGAGAATGGCGGCGAGAGTGTGGCAGCGTATATCGAGCGTGGCAAGTGCTACTTCCAGCATAATGAGTGGGGTAAGGCTATCAATGATTTTAAGCGTGCTATGGCCCTCGATTCGGAGAATGAGGAGGCAAAGCAGCTTCACGATATGGTCTACGAGATTTTGTCCTTCCGATATAAAGATATCTACAATCCTTAATAGATGACCGTATGATAGAGATTGATGATAAGATAGTTAGCCTTGATTTATTCCGCGAGTGCTTTAGCTGCGATTTAGGTAAATGTAAGGGTATCTGTTGCGTGGAGGGAGACTCTGGCGCGCCACTCGATATTGATGAGGTTGATATCCTCGAGCAGGAGTGGGAGAACTATGCTCCTTATATGACCGAGAAGGGACGTGCGGCTGTCGAGGAGCAGGGATTTATGGTTGTGGATGTCGATGGCGACTATACCACACCTCTGGTTGACAATGCTGCGTGTGCCTACGCCTTCGAGGAGAATGGTATCACTTTTTGTGCTATTGAGCGTGCCTACCGTGAGGGTAAGTGTGGTTTTATGAAGCCTATCTCGTGCCACCTTTATCCTATTCGTGTCACCCGTTTCCGTAATGGTTCGGCGGGCTTGAACTACCATCGCTGGGCGGTTTGTGGTTCGGCACGTGAGTGTGGCAAGAAGCTCGGAATCCCTGTGTATAAGGGCCTCAAGGAGCCTATTATTCGCGCCTTTGGCGAGGAGTTTTATGGCCAGATGGAGGTTGTGGAGGATATGTTAAAGGAGATGAAGTAATTGTAGATAAGTAGTTGAATATGAGATATTTGTTTTTGGTTATTGCTATGTGCCTTTCGGTCGTGGCAAAGGCGCAGGACGAGCCTCTCACAGAGTTGCCAGATAGCACGAATTTAGAGGTCGCAAAGCCTGATAGCGCCGCTATGGTAAAGCCACAACCTGTGCGCCCTGTTAAGACTTTGGGGCAGGTTGCGCCTATTGATACACTTGCTACGGAGAGCGCGATGATTAGCATCGTGTTGTTCAATGATAATACGTGGCGATATGTGATGTCGGAGAATTATAAGGCTGATAGTGAG
>JADBON010000142.1:0-4223 GCA_015656305.1 Alistipes sp. | reverse complement strand
AGTTGCTCAAAAAGGAGGGCGAGTAAACTTTTCGAATTTCGACATCGCTTACTTAAAATAAGTTTTTCGCTATATATCGAGTATTCAGTGAGTTATAAGTGTAAATTTATTGTTTGTTTATTTTGTGTAAAACTTTTCTTTGAGTAACTTTGTTTTCAGTTAAAACGAACTAATAATTTTATAACCTATTTATATTACGACTATGAGGAGATTAACACTTATTATCATAGCCCTTGTGGCGTGTGCGTTCAGCGCAAGTGCGCAGAAGGGTAGTGTGAAGTATCAAGGCGAGGTTTTTGTGTCGGGTAACGTTGCGAAATCGGACGTCTCACTTACGTTGTGCGACGAAACTATTGAGGGTACTCCGATGATGTATGGCCTATCGGTTCAGACAATTCAAGGGGCAAAATTTGGAGAGTACTTCTCAGCAGGTATAGGTACGGGTATAGACTTCGTAGTGGGAATTCAGGGTGATGTTTCAATGATGGCAATTCTTATCCCTATTTACGCCGATTTCAAGTTATGGATACCTACTTCTGGTCGCCTGCAGCCATATATTATGGCAGAGGCTGGTGGCTCATTTGCTATTCATCCGCTAACAATACGCCCTCTATATGGTGGCGGTGTGGGCCTTAAGATAACAGAGCGTTTTGCTATGTCGCTAAACTACATAAACGATGGCTATAAGGTCTACGATAAAGAGGTTGGCGACGCGCTAAAATCTATGTATAAGGAGCATAAGGTGCAGCTGCGATTTACCTGGATATTCTAACGTATGGCGTAAATAAAAATAGAGCCTGTCTAACGCATTTTCGGTTAGACAGGCTCTGTTGTTACATCCTCGATGTGATATGGAAGCAGTGCTGCTTCTTTTCATATTTAACGTAGCATTTACCCTCCTTTTGTAGCTCCATAAGCACCTCGCCCAAGACACTCTTCAGTAGTTCTGTGTTAAACGACTCGTAGCGGCGTAGTAGCCTTGTCTCAATCTTATCGAAGCGGCTATAGGTGATATCTATCGTTGTGGCGTAGTTATGCGCCGAATTGCTCGAGGCATTTACATTTCCCGACTTCTGAAGCCTCTTCACATCCTCCTGCGTGCGTAATACCGAGGTTACGATAATCTTATTAGGGTTGAGTCCCTTGCTCTGGAGTGAGTCAAGAAAATTTCGGCCAATAGTCTCAAGAAGCTCCGCAGCACCCTCGGTAAGGTAGGGTATCGAGTGGGTGAGTCTATCAATGGTGTAGTAGTCGTTACTCTTGATTTTTACAAGCTTATTCTTCACTGCCTCAGCATCCTCGCGGCTTTGGAGAGGCTCCTTTAGTCCAAACTCCTTTGCGGCTCTCAGATGCGCTGGATTTAGGTCATTGAAGAGCCTTGAGTACTTCAGGGGCTTTGCCACCACGTGCTTGTTGAGATAGGGCCTTGCCATATATCTCTCGAGCGCACATCCCATTACGCACAATATTATAACCGTAACTATAAGTCTGAATTTAAGTACACTTCTCTTCATCTCTTTTATTTTATGGAGCTCTTTATCAACTGCTTTCTACCGCTACAAAGGTAGTAAATTTCCTCGATTTTCGTGCGCTAAAGCGGAAATAGTATGGCACAATTTTGGCGTTTGTGGTGTAAATTCTTATAAAATAATTCGATATGAATCCAAAGAAAAACAAACATCTAACAGCTGAGAATGGTCGCCCCATTGCCGACAACCAAAACACCCAGACCGCAGGCGTGCGAGGCCCTGTGACACTCCAAGACCCGTGGCTTACGGAGAAGTTGGCCCATTTCGATCGCGAGGTAATTCCCGAACGTCGTATGCACGCCAAGGGCTCGGGAGCGTATGGCACATTTACCGTCACGCACGACATTACCAAGTACACACGCGCCTCAATCTTCTCGGAGGTGGGCAAAAAGACCGAGTGCTTTGTTCGCTTCTCGACCGTTGCGGGCGAGCGTGGTGCTGCCGATGCAGAACGTGATATTCGTGGCTTTGCGATGAAATTCTACACCGACACGGGCAACTGGGATTTGGTGGGAAACAATACACCCGTATTCTTCCTGCGTGACCCGCTGAAGTTCCCCGACCTCAACCACGCCATTAAGCGCGACCCGCGCACGGGTATGCGCTCGGCAAATAGTAATTGGGACTTCTGGACCCTGCTCCCTGAGGCGTTGCATCAGGTGACTATTACGATGTCGCCTCGCGGTAGTCCCGCCTCGTACCGCCATATGCACGGCTTTGGTAGTCACACATATAGCTTTATCGACGCCGACAACCGCCGCACTTGGGTGAAGTTCCACCTACGTACCTTGCAGGGTATTAAGAATATGACCGACGAGGAGGCGGAGTCTGTGATTGCCAAAGACAGAGAGTCGCATCAACGTGATTTGTTCGAGGCCATCGAGCGTGGCGATTACCCTCGTTGGCTGATGCAGGTTCAACTAATGACCGAAGAGGAGGCGAAGGAGTACCACATAAATCCGTTCGACCTTACGAAGGTGTGGTATCACGGTGATTTCCCGCTGCACGATGTCGGCATCTTGGAGCTTAACCGTAACCCCGAGAACTTCTTTGCCGAGACCGAGCAGGCTGCATTCAACCCGATGAATATAATAGACGGCATCGGCTTCTCGCCTGATAAGATGTTGCAAGGACGATTGTTTTCGTATGGCGACGCACAACGCTACCGCTTGGGTGTAAACCACCACCTGATACCAGTAAATAGGCCTCGTTGCCCATTCCACTCCTATCACCGTGACGGCCAGATGCGTACGGACGATAACGCTGGTCGCACAATCGGTTACGAGCCAAATAGCTATGGCGAGTGGCACGACCAACCCCACCTCAAAGAGCCACCATTGTCGGTTACGGGCGAAGTTTATAACTACGACGAGCGTGAACTTGATAGCGACTATTACACGCAACCAGGTAAACTGTGGCGACTGATGAGCGAAGAGGATAAGGTTGCCACTTGTGAGAATACCGCCCGCGCAATGGGCGATGCGGAGGTATTCATCAAGCAGCGACATATCCGCAACTGCCACCGTGCCGACCCCGCGTATGGTGAGGGTGTGGCGAAGGCTTTGGGCTTGTCGCTCTCGGAAGCTCTCACTGCTGAAGACCCCGCACATCCATCTTGGGATTGGAGATAGAGTCAAAGAGGGGGGCTTAAATATAAAAGCCATCCCCTCTCTCTACTTCCTACGTCGAGCTAATTGATAAGTTCTCTATAATCAACACATAGATCAATGTTGTAGAGCTTATCCCACTTATCGACAAGCAGTGCTTTAGCCCATAGCTCAGGCGCATCAGTCATCGTCATCACAACATCTATATTTAGTTGATATTCGGTTTCGGACACCTGTTGCAGACTCTCTACTATGGTGTCGTGTATGCCTTGTGGAGTACCGCCGTGTGCTATAATCATAGTATACTTTTCAAAGTCGACAGAGGGGTAGCTCTCTTGAGATTCAGATTGAATGTAGCGAGCAAGCTCCTCGTTGCTATTTACAATGATGACACTATTGTTGAGCTGTGGCAGTTGCCACTCACATGTTGTGCCCCACAACGAATACTCCACGAATGGTATACCCACCATCTCTGCATTGGGCCTTTCGGGGTGCTTTGATGCTATAATAGTTGTTTGGCAGATCACAGAGTCAAACTTATCAACCACCTGAATCGTATAGTTGAAGTGTTCCAAGTCTGTGTGGTCGCCTTTATTAGTAAATGTAAATGCAAAGTCTGTTTTGTTCTTATTTACAATAATCTCACGACTTCTAGCACACTCACCCAAAATAGGTTCAGAAATAACGATATAACAGCTACCAGCAAAGCCATCGAGACTGCCTGTACATTTATATCTATGATGTGTATATTCTCGTCCTGACATTGGGTCGTGCGCACCCTCTATCTCCTCAATACATTCGAGATTAACATTCGTCAGTTGAACCTTGCGAGGATTGATATCATTCCAATCCTTATCACACGACACAAAGGCAAGTGCCGCCATAATGCTAAAAATAAGTTTTTTCATAGTTGTTAATTTTTTTTAAGTTGTTTATATGCTGTTTTAGCGGTTTAAAGACCATTTAATTTTTTGCCTACAAATTTACCCCCCCCCACGAATTTTCCAAATTTTCGAACAAGAAAGTGTCGTGGAGGGATGATAATTAGTTACTCTTCACCACATCGGCAGGGTTCTCGGTTGCGGCT
>JADBON010000075.1:0-5910 GCA_015656305.1 Alistipes sp. | reverse complement strand
TATCGCTCCTCGACCTTTGCCCAGTTGACCACCTTCCAGATATTTTCGACGGCATCCTTCCTCGAATTGCGATAGTCGATGTAGTAGGCGTGTTCCCAGACGTCGATGCATAGCAGTGGTGTAAGGCCATCCGTAAGTGGTGTGCCAGCGTTTGGCTTAGGGATGATGTAGAGCTTGCCATCGCGGTCGGCGGCCAACCATACCCAGCCCGAGCCAAATAGCGAGAGTGACATTGCGGTCATCTCCCTCTTGAGGTTATCCAACGAGCCAAAGGCCTCGTCGATGGCAAGGCGAAGTTCTCCTGTTGGGTGGTGCTTGGCCTTAGGTGCGAGGCTCTCGAAGTAGAAGACGTGGTTCCACGCCTGTGCTGCATTGTTGAAGATTGCGCCGTCGCTGCCGAGGACAATCTCCTCCAGTGGCATCGTGGCGTAGCGCGTACCTTCGGTCAGCTCGCCGAGCTTCGCGACATAGGTGGCGTAGTGCTTGTCGTGGTGGAAGTGGAGCGTCTCGGCAGAGATATATGGCTCCAGAGCGTCGTAGGCATAGGGAAGCTCAACAAGTGTGAGCAACGTCGTAGCAATAGTTGTCATAGTCATAATCGAAATGTTAAATGTAATACCTCTGCTACGATATACAACAATAGGGCCAACGTCGCAAAGGTGCAAAAAAAAGAGGTGGCTATCGTTAGCCACCTCTTGTGTTGTTGTGCGGGTTATGTTACTCCGCCTGATGAAGGATAACGCGCTCGATAGCACGCTCGCAGACAGGGCAGAAACGCTCCGCAGTGTTGTTACGCATACGGCATACGTCTGTAGGACGGAAGATACCCTTCGACAAGTAACCACCACCCTCGTAAGCACCTACGACGTAGTTGGCGGTGCGCTCTGGGGTTACGGCAGTAGGAATCTCAATGCCCTCCTCAATCATATCTGCCCACTTCGAGTCGAAGTCAACCATAGTGGTGATGTTTGGCTCCCAAGGCTCGTGCTTGAGTGAGTGCATATTGTCGTTGTCGTCGGCGTTGTCGTAGAAGTACTCATCGCCAAGACCTGCAAACGAGTGGCCAAACTCGTGAACTACAACAGGACGGAAATCCTTGTGGTGGGCCGTAGTGAGGGTGTATGAGTTATAGATGCCACCACCGCCATAAGTGTCTGTATTCGCAAGGATTACGAAGTGCTCGCAAGGGATGTTTGTTGCCAAGTCGTACATCGAATATACCTTGCCAGAGGTGAGGTAGCGCGCCATATAGAAGGTCATAAAGTTAGAGCCTACGGCCGTAGTACGCCACGCCTCCTCCTGTGGAACGCTAACGTTGCTATCCACCGATGGGCTCATAACGGCGATGAAGTTGAACTTATCGCTATGGCTCTTGAATGGCTCGTATGAGAGAATCTCCTTGGCGGTAATCTCTGCATCCTTCATAAAGAGCTTCATCTCCTTTGCGGTGTAGCCCTCGGCAAGAATCACAACGTCGATGCACTCCTTCGAGTCGCCACCCTTGTGTACATACTTGTATGGAAGTGGCTCGATTTTGCTATTGTCGCGGATAAGAACGTCACCAGGGTTGATGCTAAAGGTATGGCTGCTCTCCTTGCCCGTGTTGTCACGAAGTACGAGCTGCGCCGTAGTAGCAGCCTTGGGCATAGGAACAAGAAGCGTAAACTCGAAGCTCTTGGTAACGGTGAGGGCCTCGGGTGTTGTAATCCACTCCTGGAAGAGTGACGAGAAGGATGTCTTGTAGATAATCTCGTTAGTCGCAGAGTCATAGAGAGTTAGGTCGCCATTACCCATTAAAGGAACGTTGTCGAGGTTGATGCGGCGGCCATACCAATTAGGTGATGACGAAAGCTCCGCGATGGCGATGTGCTGCTCCGTAGCATTGCCCATAAAGGTGTAGTCGAGGCGTAGTGTAGCATCCTCAAACTTTGCGTCAAAATCTTGTGCAAAAGCCATTGATGTAGCAACAAGAGCTACAACCAAAACTATAAATTTTCTCATCGTAATATACTTTTATGTGACTATTTCTCCTCTGTTGTAGGGGCTTCGGTAGGGGGTTCAGTTGTGGTTTCGGAATTATCCTTTTTCTCCTCATCGGGACCTCCCCATAGGTAAATCTTCGACTCGGTACCTGTACGCAGACGGCCGATGTTTTTGCGGTGTGTGACAACCAAAAGTATCGCCACAATCCACGAGAATACGATAAATGGAATGCTCTGGAATGGTGCATCAGCATCGTAGGTCATAGTCGAGAAAATCATCACGAAACTTGGGTAGCAGCAGCCCGCAACCATAGATGCCAGCGAAACATAGTGCCAGATGGCGAATACGAAGCACCATACGCCGAAGCAGAGCATAAGGATAGGTGCGTAAATACCTGTGCCTGCGCCGAGTAGCGTGGCAACACCCTTGCCTCCCTTGAAGTCCGCGAAGATAGGGTAGATGTGGCCCAGGACTACAAATACGGTGGCGATGATGCGGAGGTTGATAATCCACGCCTCGCTAACGGCATCGTCGTAACGCATTAAGGATGTTAGGATTACTGCGACAAAACCCTTGAAGTAGTCGATGATAAAGACTGGCAACGCAGCACGCTTACCCAGCACACGAAGCATATTCGTGGTGCCAGCATTCTTCGAGCCGTGCTCGCGAATATCTATGCCATAATATTTCTTGCCAATCCACACTGCACTCGGAATCGAGCCGAGAAGGTATGCAGCAATCATAAGCGCTATGATACATAGCCACGTGGTTATAGTCCAAGCTTCCATAAAAAGTTGTTATTAGCTGAAACATAGCAAGTTATGACTATTAGCCACACCCGCTCAATATACAAAGATACAAAAAAAAGGCTAACACCCAAATTTATTCTATCAATATTCTGCAAATCGCACAGCACGCTTTGGAGTATTTCCGAACTGCTTATGTAAAAAAAGTGGAGCGATTTATTGTCGGTTAGAAAAAAAAATGTAATTTTGTTATACGAAATTACACAATTGCATATTTATGAAATTAGAACTTAACATCGAGAAACTTACAAGCTCTGCACTTGAGTCGGTGAAATCGTTGAAATGGTGGTCATCAATTGGCCAGATTGTTTTGGGATGTTTCTTCGTAGCAGTAGCTTTTGTCGTCTTCATTAACCCTTATAATATGGTGCCTGGTGGTATCTACGGCTTGGCACTTGTATTACACAACCTATTCCCTTCGATTCAGGTTGGTACCTTCGGCTATATGTTCGATGTGCCTCTTATCTGCACCGCGTTGATACTCTTTGGTGGTACGTTTGGCGGTCGCACAATCTTTGCATCGTTCATCACACCAGGTATTATGAACCTCCTCGACTACCTCGTGTATCCATCACGTGCGGCTATCGAGGCTTTGGATCCTGCGCAGTTGCTCGGTGGTCAGATTAACCTCTCGGAGCATCTTATGTTGGCTGCTATCATCGGCGGTTGCTTCAGTGGTGTGGGTGTAGGTATCGTAATTCGTAACAACGCCGCTACGGGTGGTACAGATATCACAGGTATGTTGCTCCATAAGTTTGCCAAGATGAAGTTCGCAAATGGCGTATTGCTCTCGGATGCTATCATCGTATTGAGCGGTTTGATTGTTATTGGCTTCGGTGTTGGTATTGATGGCCCAGGTGCTGGTGTTATGTTGTCGCTCTATTCGGGTGTATGTATCTTCGTGAATGCTAAGGTTTTGGGTTACACTATTGATGGCGCATCACGCGATAAACTCCTTTATATCATTTGTGAGAAGCACTCGGAGGAGATGCGTAACTATATTCTTCACGACTTGGATCGTGGTGGTACCTACCTCAAGGCAAAGGGTATGTATACCGACAACGATAAGGAGATGATTTTCCTCGTTGTTAGCCGTAAGGAGGTGCGTAACGTACAGCAGAAGATTAAGGAGTTTGACCCACACTCATTTGTGGTTGTTACCGATGCGTACGACACCTTCGGTCAGGGCTTCAAGCCATTCCCACAGGAGGATGGTATGCCTACGGAGTAGTGCTTGTGTGTAGTGTTTCACGCAGGTGAACTCCAAAATTAAACCAAATAACAAGAGATGAATATAAGTATAAATAATCTACGCCCACTCACAGGCGCGGGACGTAAGCTCTACATCGAGACGTATGGTTGCCAGATGAACGTTGGCGACTCGGAGATTGTCGTGTCGATTATGCAGCAGGAGGGCTATCGCTATACCGAGAGCCTTGAGGAGGCAGATATCGTGCTTATCAACACCTGCTCTATCCGTGATAACGCCGAGCAGCGTATCTGGGGCCGTTTGAGCGAGATGCGCCGTATGCGTAAGCAGAAGCCGTCGCTCATTATCGGTATCATTGGATGTATGGCCGAGCGTCTTAAGGAGGAGCTTACCAAGGGCGGTACGGGTGTAGATATCGTTGCAGGACCTGATGCCTACCGCGACCTACCACGCTTGGTGCGTGAGGTGGATAATGGTGGCGCGGGTGTAAATGTCGAACTCTCGAAGGAGGAGACCTACGCCGAGATTGCTCCAGTGCGCTTGGATAAGAATGGTGTGAGTGCCTTCATCGCTATTATGCGTGGCTGCAACAACTACTGCTCATATTGCGTAGTGCCTTATACTCGAGGTATCGAGCGTAGCCGTGATGCTGCGACTATCGTTGCGGAGGCCCGCACGCTCTTCGAGAATGGCTATCGTGAGGTGACACTATTGGGTCAGAACGTAAACTCTTACCGTACGGGTGAGGTTGACTTCCCAGAGTTGTTGAAGCAGGTTGCCGAAATTTCGCCACTGTTGCGTGTGCGTTTTGCAACGTCACATCCAAAGGATATCAGCGATAAACTCTTGGAGACTATGGCCTCGATGCCTAACATCTGCAAGGCTATCCACCTGCCAGCGCAGTCAGGCTCTACGGAGATGCTCAAGCGTATGAACCGCAAATATACTCGCGAGTGGTACTTGGAGCGTGTGGCAGCTATACGTCGCTATATGCCTGATTGTGCCATTACCACAGACCTTATCGCGGGCTTCGCGCACGAGACTGAGGAGGAGCATCAGGATACCATCTCGTTGATGAAGGAGGTGGGCTACGACTTCGCTTATATGTTTAAGTACTCGGAGCGCCCTGGAACCTTCGCACAGCGTAACCTCGGCGATGATGTGCCAGAGGATGTTAAGACTCGCCGCCTAACGGAGATTATCGACCTTCAGAACAGACTCTCGGAAGAGAGCAACAAACGCGATATCGGCAAGGAGTTTGAGATTTTGGTGGAGTGTACATCGAAGCGTAGCGAGGAGCAGCTCTCGGGCCGTACGTCGCAGAATAAGATGGTGGTATTCGATCGTGGCGACCATAAGATTGGTGACTATGTGCGAGTGCGCATCACAGGTTGCTCATCGGCAACACTCTTCGGTGAGGAGGTAAAATAGGTAGAATGTTGAACAACTAAAACATAACGGATATGGAGCTTATGAAGTTTGATGCCAAGCATAGTGGCATAACAATCACAGCGGAGATGCAGGCCGCAGCAGCGCGTGCTAATGCCCTTCTTCACTCTGGTGAGGGCGCAGGAAATGACTTCCTCGGATGGGTAAACCTCCCATCGTCAATCACCGACGAGCATATGGCAGAGATTAAGGCCGTAGCAAAGAAGTTGCGTGAGCGTGCCGAGGTTGTTATCTGCATTGGTATCGGTGGTTCGTATCTTGGTGCTAAGGCGGTGTTGGAGGCTATGGCAAATTCGTTTGAGAGCCTCAAGCGCGAGCACGATAATCCTACGGTAGTCTTTGCGGGTGAGAATATCTCGGAGGACTATACCTATGAGCTTATGGATGCGGTTAAGGATCGCTCTATTGCGGCTATCGTAATCTCAAAGTCGGGTACTACAACCGAGCCAGCTATCGCCTTCC
>JADBON010000108.1:0-4920 GCA_015656305.1 Alistipes sp. | reverse complement strand
GGATGAGCTTCTTACGGAGATTGAGGCTATCGTAAATTCGGGTACACGCCTCGACATCCAATACTATCTCAATACGGTGATGGATAGCGATAAGGTTGATGACATCTACCTATATTTCAAGGAGGATGCCGAGACCGACTCGTTGGAGGATGCTATCGAGGAGCTTGGTTCGGAATATAGCGAGGAGGAGATTCGCTTGGTACGCATCAAGTTTATCTCGGAGGTTGCTAACTAAAATTTTTCAAGATGACAGAAGTAAGGGCAAAGAAGGCTCTCGGACAGCACTTCCTCACCGACCTAAATATTGCACGTAAGATTGCTACATCGCTCTCGGGAGGCACTGCGGATAACCCCGATAAGGTTCTTGAGGTGGGATGTGGTATGGGTGTTTTGACACAGTTTCTACTCCAGAGAGATGATATCGTGACCTACGGCGCGGAGATTGATAGCGAGTCTGTGGAGTATCTCCACGCTCACTACCCCGATTTTGCACCGCGACTTACCGAGGGAGACTTCCTAAAGATGGACCTTCAGGCTACGTATGGCGACCGACTAAAGATTATCGGTAACTTCCCATATAACATCTCATCACAAATCTTCTTCAAGGTGCTGGAGAATCGTGATATCGTCCCCGAATGTGTGGGTATGATTCAGAAGGAGGTTGCCGTTCGCTTGGCGGAGCCTCCAGGCTCGAAGGAGTATGGCATCCTCAGCGTACTGCTTCAGGCGTGGTACGATATAGAGTATCTATTTACCGTTGGCGAGAAGGTCTTTAACCCACCGCCAAAGGTTAAGAGTGCAGTTATTCGTCTTGTGCGAAATAAGACCGAGCGCCTTGACTGCGACGAAACGCTATTCATAAAGGTTGTGAAAGCATCGTTTGGCCAGCGCCGTAAGATGTTGCGCAACTCTCTCAAGGCCGCCTTTGGTAACTTCGGAGGCAACGAGCATAAGTTCTTCACGATGCGTGCCGAGCAGCTATCGGTTGCCGACTTCGTGGAACTTACGAACTGGGTAGCCGCAAACCGCGTGTAACGATAAAAGACTATTGAACTTTATAGAAATAATATGAAGAGAATTATACTATTCGTGACAGCAGCTCTTTTGCTTGCTGCTTGTGCATCACCAAAAGAGCAGGCGAAAAAATCTCTTGAGAACCTCAAGGAGTACTGCGCCGACGGCAAATGGACTGATGTTCTTGAGGAGGTTGAAGATATTACCAAATGGTATGAGAGCCTTGAGGAGGAGCAGAAGGTATTGGTTGACAAAGATGTCGTTCGCTATATGCATTCTTTAAGAGAAGAGTGGGAGTTAGAGGAAGAGGCAGCTTTGGAGGAATTAGCTTTAGAGCAAGAGACAGAAACAACTAATACCGAGAATATTAATAGTGAAAGTAATACAAATATAGAGGATAAGGAGGGTGTTACAATGAGTGACAATGATGTTGTTAACACCGACGAATCCAATGCATTGTAAAAACATCAATTCACTATGTTCCACGTATTAAGATACTACATTCTTCCAATATTTGTCTCATTGCTATGCCTAATAACTCTCGCTTCGTGCAATACAACACCCAAAGAGAGAGTTACAAAGTATTTGAGTGAAATTACAGATGCTTTAGACCACAACGATAGCATAGAGGCCGCAGAGGCGTATGCAGAAATGTTAGAGTGGTATAAAAATCTGGAACAGGAGGAGCGCGAGGAGGTTGACAAAGAGATAATGAAATGGAAGAGAGCCAATAAAAAATTCTCTCTATTTTAGAAAGTTACTCCTCCATAGGAGTTATTTGGTGGTTCGACAGACGTAGGGCCACCATATTTTTATCTATATCCACCACCCCAATACAGCGAGCGCGATAGCGCGGAACCTCCCACCCCGCATAGATTGCCGTAGGAGCAGTTACAATAGCAAGCGTATCACGGCCATCGGTAAAGTGGCGCACCGTAGAGATATATTCGCCCGTTGTAGCATCCACATCGCACCACCGCTCTCCACGCTCCTCCTCGATAAGCCACACATCCTCGACCATTACATAACGAAACATATCATCGTAGTCCATATCGTCTATCGCCATTCGTGTAGGTCGCAGACAATCAGGCGCATACTCTCCTACAACAATATAATTTAGCATCTGCTCCTGAGGTATTCTATCTACGGCATAGACACTCGTAGGCCTGAGTCCCAACGCTAACGTACCACCCTCACGACCGATATATAACCCCGAGCAGTGGATAGCCACCTCGCTACCCAAAGGCAAGAATGTAAAGATATTCGCAGCGTCGAGTTTAACCTCCAAGCCACCACTCTCATCGCTAACAACAAAGCTACGCGTGGTCTCTCCCGCAACATCATTCAACGTGACATAACCGCGCAGTGTCAGGTCCTCCTTTATCGGCGTAGAGCCCTCGTGCGCCAAGCCCCATAGATAGGCCACCGAGACTTCGCGGCTGCCAATTATCTCGTGCTGACGGCCACACGCTACACCCAACAACACCATTAGACTAATAAGCAGCACAATCCTTCTCATAACGCATCGTAAGATGATAACACTCCTTCGCGCCTCCAGCATAACTACCCCACTCCAAGATTCCCGTAATGGAGACAGGCAAGAGTGGCAGCGCAGCATTAGCAAAGCGAGCATAGTCACTAACCTCTACGGCAATGCTATCGCCACGGCTATCCTTAAACATAGCACTACCACGCCAATAGGCATCCCTCAAACTCTGTCCCGCAAGCGTATCTATGGACGTAGAAGCCACCGCCGTGATATTCTCCACACACACCAAACGTCCACACATCTCACGCCTTAAGGCGCTGATATTCACGACTTCAGGACACAATGGCGACACATCTCCGCCACGCCTAATAACTCTATCCACACCCTCACGCGAGGAGATATAAACAACACTATTTACCGTACTTCCCAGCGCCTCAACGCCAATTTGCAGCACGCCGCGCCAGTAATCGGCCCTACAACCACGAAGATGCAACGCCACCTCAACGCCCTCGGGATAGAGCGAATAGAGTGGCGACAACCCTACCATAACCTCCACAGCACCAGTCGCATCCTCCACAAAGATAGTACGATAGAAATTATCCTCTCTATCCGACGAAGTCACCCTACCACGCACCACAATATCATCGTTTATAGTCACCGCACGATTGCCCACGACATCGCTCCGAAGGTTTGATATCGAGATATTTGCCTCTTCTATAGTAGGTATAATAGAAGGCTTGTCGGAACTATTATAGCATCCGACAAGCAACAATAATGTAACTATGTATATGATTACTTCTCTACCCACGAGTCCTTCAAACCGAGGAAATACAATATTCCATCAAGGCCCACGGTCGAGAGCGACTGACGTGCCGTTTCACGCACCTTTGGCTTGGCGTGGAAGGCGATACCAAGGCCCGCGATATTGAGCATCGGAAGGTCATTGGCACCATCACCTACGGCCACAGATTGCTGAATATCAATATTTTCGAACTGACACAAAAGACGCAACAATTCGGCCTTACGCGCACCATCTACAACCTCGCCCGTATAACGTCCCGTAAGTTTTCCATTCTCCACCTCCAACTCATTAGCATATACGTAGTCGAAGCCGAAGCGGCGCTTTAGGTAGTTACCAAAGTAGGTAAAACCACCCGAAAGAATAGCAGTCTTATATCCAACGCGCTTGAGGATAGTCATCATACGGTCAACGCCCTCGGTAATAGGCAAGTTAACCGCAATATCCTCCATAACACTGACATCCAAACCCTTAAGCAGCGCCACACGCTGACGGAAGCTCTCCGTAAAGTCTATCTCGCCACGCATCGCACGCTCGGTAATCTCACGCACCTCCTTACCTACACCTGCTCTATCGGCAAGCTCGTCGATAACCTCCGTACGAATCAACGTAGAATCCATATCGAAGCAGATAAGACGACGCGAACGGCGGAAGATACCATCCTTCTGGAACGAGATATCCACAGCGCCATCCTTGGCAATCTGCATCAGTGCATTCTGAAAATGCCCCTTATCCTGCAACGTACCACGCACCGAGAACTCGATACTTGTCTTTGGCGCACGCTCATCCTCGTCCAGCGGCATACGGCCTGTTAGGCGGTTGATATCATCGATGTTGAGTCCCTCCTCCGAGATAGCCTGCGTAACACGCGAGATATGCTCGGCTGTAATCTTACGACCTACCATCGTGATGATATATCGATTCTTACCCTGTCCCGTAACCCAGAGATTATACTCATCCTTGGTGATAGGCTCGAAACGTATCGTTATGTTCATCTCCGAAGCCTTGAAGAGCAACTCCTTCATAATCTGTCCCGAGCGCTCGGGAGTAGTCATAAAGAGGATACCCAGCGTAAGACTCTGGTGAATATTCGACTGACCAATATCGAGGATAAAGGCATCGTGGGCCGCGAGGATACCTGTAAGCGATGATGTAAGACCAGGTTTATCCTCTCCCGAGATGTTAATCTGTATAATCTCAATATTATCGATGTTCATATCTTTTATGATTTATTCATTAACTTTCCTACAAATATACTTAACTTTTGCGAAAAATGTATAACTTTGTAGCATAAATATTCCCAGAACAGATATTATTAATTTTATAACTACTATGAAACCACTATTTTTCATTCAGACCGAGGAGTCTGTTGTTGAGGCAGTAGAGAATACCGAGGTAGTAGAGGCAGTAGAGGAGAGCGTGACAGCACAGCCATCTGTCACAGAGTCTATCGACGCAGTTCTAAACTACGACTGGAGCCACATCAAGGATGTTTTGGTTGACGGAGCATTGGAGTTGGGTTGGAAGATTATCGTAGCACTTGCCATCTTCTACGTAGGTCGCTGGATTATCCGCCGCATCTTGAAGTTTATGGATAAGATTTACGAGCGTAAGGATG
>JADBON010000059.1:0-6334 GCA_015656305.1 Alistipes sp. | reverse complement strand
GTTGTTGCCCTTATGGCAACTATTTTTGTTGGATGTAGCAAGGAGGAGATCGATCCTAACAACCCTCCAAAACTCACCCTCGACACCTACGAACTAAATATCGATGGCAACGGTGGCGACATTCCACTCTTCTACGGCGTAGAGAATGGTGTTAAGGGTGCTAAACCTGAGGTAATGTCACCAGTGGATTGGGTATCTCTCAAGGAAGTTACCTCTTCGACCATCACCCTTCACATCAAGGCAAGCGACACCAACGAGGAGCGCTTCGCATCCATAACCATTAACTATACTGGAATGAAGACTCCCGTTCGCGTAAATATCCTTCAGGATAAGCAGCCGCTCAACAAGTTCCGCTTCGAGGCCACAAACATCACCTACAACAGCTGCACCGTGAAGTATATGCCGGCGGACAAGGATATGCCATATATGGCAAATATCATCGACGCCGAGTACTTCAAGCAGTCGGGAACTACAGATATGAACGTATTTATCGAGACCGAGATGAACAACTACCGTAGCATCGCCAAGCGTAACCAGATGACCCTCGAGGAGTTGATGAGTCGCGTGAGCCCTCAGCTCATCTATACTGGTGATGCAGAGCGTTCGTTTACAGGTATGAAGCACGGCTCGAGCTATATCATCTACAGCTATGGCGTTACGTTCAAGGGTAATGAGTACACACTCCTTACGCCTATGCACCAAACTATGGTGGAGATCCCTATGCCAGATATGTACAACGCTACGTTCGACATCTCATCGCAGATTAGTGGCACTATGACCAGCATCACCATCACACCTAAAAACTGGGATGGCTACTACAACGTGCAGATCGCGCCAGATACCTCGGTGTACTACATCGAGCCAGGCTCATTATCTATCGAAGGCTTGATACGTAACTTAGCATCCTACTTCTACGACAGTGCTCGCAAGGCTGTTAGCAATGGTGCTACCGTAGAGCAGTTCCTCAAGAGTAGCTGCTACAAGGGCAATAAGCAGATCAACGTCTCGCTCGAGAGAGACACAAGATATATGGTCTACGTATTTGCTGTGGACTACGAGGAGGGCTCACTGCCAGTTATGCGCTCCATACCATCATACATCTACCTATAGTATATAATATATGCGCAGATTTCTTTGGGCTTTGATCGCCACCACGCTGCTTGTAGGGTGCAAAGGCGAGGAGGTTACAACTTCTCATAGCGACTTCACCGCGTCACCCTCCGTAATCGACATTGTAAGTGAGGGTGGCGAGATAACCATCACCTACCACCTTGAGAAGTATATAGGCGAGATTATGCCCGCAGCGGTGGCGAATGTCGAGTGGATAAGCACCATAGACAACAGCCGCAAGGGGGAGATATCACTGCGTGTGGCTCCAAACTTCGACGCCGCAAGTCGCGAGGCGACCATCGAACTGCGCTACATTGATATCGACACAAGACCTACGGTTGTAGTACGTCAGGCTGGTCAGGAGGGTGAGAAACTGCGCATAGAGGTTGCTGAGGCAGGATACTCGGAGTGTGCCGTAACGGTAACACCCGAAAGCGACTCGATATCCTACATTGTTATGATGGCCGAGAAGTCATACTTCGTGGATATGGGTATTACAGACGCCGAGACCCTCATCTACGCCGACTACGCACTCTTTGCGTCATACGCCACCGACACCACTCTCGAGGAGTTTCTAACCAAGAGCGGCATTGCGATGCAGGGCACGCAGACCAAGCGTTGGCAAGATCTCTCACCAGCAAAGGAGTATGTCGCATACGCCTATGGCATCTATGTTAGTGGCGACGACTATGAACGTGTGACGCCCATATACCACACCACCATTGAGAAGCGACTCCCCGAGCGCAGAGAGGAGAGCTTCAACATCACGATTACGGCCGACGGCCCTGAGGTTACCATCGACGTTGCGCCACAGAGCTGGGAGGGCTACTATATGGTGCAGCTTGTGGAGGATAGCGAGGCGGGATATATAGAGCAAGGACTCCCCTTCACCACTCAGAACGAGGAGCAGGTTGCCGAGGCCTTCTTCTACATCGCCGACCACCTCTACTTCTTCGAGGAGAAGAGTGCCGAGGAGATTATGCAGCAGCTCGGACATAAGGGTCAGGCAACAGTGCATAAAACCCTGAATGCCAACCACCGATATATGGCACTTATCTACGCCATAGCCTCGGAGGATGGCAACGTGCCGATGGTCGTATCACACCCCCAGGTGGAGTACTTCACAACAGGTACGGTGGAGCGCTCGGATATGACCTTCGAGGTGGAGTTCTCGAACATCCGCCCACGCTCCGTGGATATAACCATAACCCCCTCTACGGACGAAACATACTCCGCAGTGATGATGTATGCCCGTAACCTCCCCGAGGGTAATAAGCAGGAGCAGTTGGAGTATGTCACCGAGAAATATGCACCATTGGAGATTTCGGGAGTATATCGCGAGCATATCGACCAGCTGCCTCCCGAGACTGAATTTGTGATTGCGGTATATGGCTACTATGCTGGTGCGCCTACCACAGACCTCTTTGTCTATCGCTTCACTACGGCAGCCGACGGCAAGGGTACAAACAAGATTATCGGCGTTAGCTTCTTGGCATTCGACATCGAGGAGGTTGCTGCGCTGGAGCCTTACTACGCCTCGATGATTGGCTATGCCGACTACTTCCTGTCGATGGATGTTGAAACCCTCGCTGCAGCCCCTACGCTCCACTTCGAGCTATATGCCAAGTCGCAGTACGACAGCTATACCCACGAGGATATTCGCGAGAGCCTTCTGGAGTATGCCTACACCTCATCACCCGACTGGGCGTTGTGTAGTTACGGCAATGAGTACATACTCTGCGGTTTGGCCGAGGATGAGAATGGCTTTGTGGGCGAGATGTACGTTTCGGAGCCTATACGATTTACCAAGGAGCAGACCTCCGATGCTCGCATCTTCGTGGAACTATACCAAGAGTACGTAAATAATTAGTAGTGAGAATCTACGAAAATCGACAATCTTTTTGCAAAATAAGAATTTTTATCTATCTTTGCAGCCCGTATCAACCTCTTATAATGGGTGTAGGTGCAAATTAGGGTAACCGAGGATTATTGTCGAGGGTGGCAATATGGTAGCGCCGACACAGCGATAATGTTGAACGATAAACATTTAAATTTAGTTGCAACAATGAACAAGGATCAGTTGATCAGACTCGTAAACGAGAAGATGTGGGAGAAGGGCGAGGCAGATGTGCCTCAGTTTGGTGCTGGTGATACAATCACCGTAACTTACCGCATCGTAGAGGGTAACAAGGAGCGTTTGCAGAGCTTCCGCGGTGTAGTAATCCAGATTAAGGGTTCTGGCCGTACTAAGATGTTCACCATCCGTAAGGTATCTAACGGTGTAGGTGTAGAGCGTATCTTCCCTCTTTACTCACCACACATCGACAAGATCGAGGTTAACAAGTATGGTGTAGTACGTCGCGCACGTATCTACTATCTCCGCGACCTTACAGGTAAGAAGGCTCGTATCAAGGAGCGCCGTGTTGTTCGCAAGGAGGAGTAATAAAATCACTACATCCGACAAAAATAAGGAGTTGTCCACGTGGGCAACTCCTTATTTGTTTTACATCTCGCAGATAAGATGCGCGAAGGACGGGCGACTAAAAACTCTCAAACGCACTCCACGATCTGTTCCTCTCTACACGCTCCTCGATACCATCCGAAAGTGCTGGGAAGAAGTCGAAGCCTGTCCACGCCTCGATGGTATCTACACTCTCGGTGTAGTCGGCAAAACCTCCCTTATAGCTACGATTCTCGAACCAGAAGCCTACGCTCTGCGCATCCGTAACCTTGCCACTTGCATCGTAGGCTACCTTTAGCGCAACCTTATAGAAGTAGTTAGGCACAGGCACACGCTTCTCAGGCTCGTTGCGCGCCGCAGTATACTTAACCTCACACTCCTCGTGCATCTTCTCGAATGCTACACCCGTTACTATATACACTACGCTCTGCTGCGCAACACGCTGTAGGCCAGCCTCCAACCTCATCCAAATACCTCCGTTGAAGCCATCCTGAACTTGTGGTACGGAGTTGGTTACGTAGAAGGTCTGAAGCTGCATCTCGCGGTCACCATCACGCGACGCATTAGGGATAAGGTGACCACGCGAGTAGTCATCCACATAACTACGCGAGCAGAGATTCACCTGCTCCGAAACCGATATATATGGATTGTAATCCCACGCCCCAGGACGTTCATAGTCGCCCATATGACGCGCCTCGAGAGGATATGCCACCCACATCGAGGTGTAGGTATCGAAATCGTAGTAGAGGGTGTAGTTACGCTCCCCTTCCGACATTACGGTGATGACCTCGGCATTGGGATATCTGCCATCCTCACGCACTGCGGGCATCTCCAGCCACGCGGGCTCCTGCACCTCGACCTTCGTTTGAGGAGTTTCGTTCTGGGGTGCTGCCTCCTCTGTTGCTACGCTCTCGAGCTGCTGCGGCTCGGCACTACGACTGCGACTAATACCAACCACAACAATAACAACAATTACGGCAATCCACAACCAATCTATCTTTCTCATAATCATCCGATTTACTTAAATAGCATCTGCGCGAACTCCGTGAGGTAGCATCGCCAATTTCGCCACGTATGACCACCCTCACTCTCGTGGTAGATGTATGGCAACTCAAGTTCGTTGAGCAACTCACAATACTTAACATTCTCATCGTAGAGGAAGTCATCGCGACCTATTGCAATCCAATACAACTCCACGCCCTCGCGGAACTGACGACATAGTTTCGCCTCCAAATCCTCGTACAACGCAACGCCCTCCTTACCTCTGAAGATAGCCGCTGAGAAGAGTCCCACATAATCGAACATCTCGGGGTAGGTTTTCGATATCTGCATCGTGTGGAAGCCACCCATCGAGAGACCCGCAATAGCACGGCTATGTGCCTTACGCACAGTGCGATAGTTCTCATCAATCCACTCTACCACATCGTCGAACATAGCCTCGAACGAGCCATCCATCGAGCCACTCATATATGGTCGCCACATACCCTCCTCGGAGTATCCTGGAGCTGCAACGTGTTGCGTACAGCCGTTAGTCATCACCACAATCATCTCCTCAGCCTTACCACTTGCAATGAGGTTATCCATAATCTCTGCGGCGCGTCCCGTAGCTATCCACGCCTCCTCATCGCCACCCATACCGTGCAAAAGATAGAGTACGGGGTATTTTCTCTTCGACAACTCATAACCCGCTGGCGTATAGACAACCATACGGCGACTTACGCCACCAGGCATCTCGGCCCATACACGTGCCACAGAGCCGTGAGGTACGGCCTGCGCCTGATACAAGTCACCACAGCCACCACCTACGAAGAAGTAGTTCATCTGCTTGCTCACGTCACGCACCATATATACACTCTCGGGGTCGTGAATCTCACCAACACCCTCAACAACAAACGAATAGTAATACATCTCCGACGCAAGAGGCTCGGTAGTATAGCTCCACACGCCATCCTCGCCACGGCTCATTGCGACATCCTCCTTGAGGAAATCACCTCGCAGAGCCACGCTCTCGGCATCGGGGGCATATAGGCGGAAGGTTACACAATTAGCATCACTCACCTCAACCGAGCGAACGCCCTCGCCCATCCACAGATTCTGCTGTGCCCAACTCTTTGAAGGCAATAAAACGAGCGCAAAAAGGCTCAATATCATTGATAAGACTCTCATACGCGAAATAATATTTAGGTTACACGCATTACAAAGATAACACTTTTTTCCTATCTTTGCCATAATATTATAGACACAAATATGAAAATCGGAGTAATATCTGACACACATAATACGTTTGATAACTGCCTCGAGGAGTTCCTCCGTCCTTGCGACGAGGTGTGGCACGCTGGCGACTTTGGCTCTGTGGAGGTGGCCGATAGCATCGCAGCGCTAAAGCCCCTACGCGCCGTATATGGCAACATCGACGGCGGAGTGCTACGACGTATGTACAACGACATAAACCTCTTCGAGGTGGAGGGCATAAAGGTGCTGATGACACATATCGGAGGCTACCCTCGCCACTATGCTCCTAAAGCCTTGCAACATATCCACGCCTCGCGCCCAAAGATATTTATTGCTGGTCACTCTCACATTCTGAAGGTTATCTACGACCCTGTCTACGACCTTCTGCACATAAACCCTGGCGCGGCGGGAAAGTATGGCATACATAGCGTGCGCACCGCAATCCGTTTCGACATCGAGGCGGGTGAGATTAAGAATCTCGAAATTGGAGAATGGAAAAAATAAAACTCATCAACCACTATTACTATGAAG
>JADBON010000076.1:0-5898 GCA_015656305.1 Alistipes sp. | reverse complement strand
TCGACGGTTCATTGTATGTTTGCCCTGACTGCGCATACGAGTTTGATGGCGAGAATAGCGCTGCTGCAGCAAGCGATGACACACCACGAGATAGCAATGGTGCCGAGTTACTCGATGGCGACTCTGTTACCGTTATCAAGGATTTGAAGGTTAAGGGTTCGTCGATGGTTATCAAGCGTGGTACGAAGGTAAAGAGTATCCGCCTTACTGAGAACCCAGAGGAGGTTGACTGTAAAATCGACGGCAGCAGCATCGTTCTCAAGACCTGCTTCTTGAAGAAGTAATAATCTTCTCACGACAGTGAGCGATACAACAAATAGAGGCTATACTCCAATTAAAGGTATAGCCTCTTCGATTTTCGCAGTCTTATTGTGGAGCTAAAACTCGAATTTAGTATATGCCAACGCCTTGTTCTTACGCAGCTCCATCAACAGACGTCCCATAATGTTTTTACCATAGTATTCGTTGGTAGTAGCATCAAATACCGCACCCCACGAATCAGGTCTCTTTTTGCGACTAGACTCATCCTCAATGATATAATTATCTCCGCTCTCCTCCAAGGCCTTGCGGAACTCGGCAGAGCTTTGATATTTATGATTCAAGCAGAATCGCATCACGTCAACAGCAATATCTCGCCAATCCGATCGCTCAACACCTCGCCTTTTAAACGCCTTCGCCTTCATCTTTAAACCCATATTTGGAATGAGTTTTAGATACTCCGCACGCTCATTTTCATCGTTTAGACGGATATAGTGATATAACTGCTCGACACAGACAAATTCAATCCCCTCGACCACCATTGGTGTCTTGGCAAAATTGGAGAAGATACCCCACTTGGCAGCTGTAGTTGTGAAACCTACGGTCTGCGCTGCGGGGTAGCGCTCAACGATATCGTATTGTGGATAATGCATTATAAGTTAATAATTTTAGCAGAGCCTTGGATTAGTCTATGTTCCTCATCTACAACAACTTGTTCAACTTTGACAATTCGAATATCATCCTCGTTAAGTACCGCGCGATTAGTATCACCATCGGGTTTTGTCTGCGACTGAGGCCACGCAAGATAGATAATACCAACCTTATTAAGGAACTCCGCGACAGCGTTCTCTGCTGCCGCATCAGCCTTACTCATCATCTTTTTCACTGTGGTACGCTGTCCCGTTAGCAGGTTACCAAGATACTTTCTAAAGAGCTTACCAGCACCCTTAACCTCATCTGGGACTATCTCGCCTAATGCGTTTTCTACTCGTAGCGACACATCCACATTCACAGGTTTACAGGAGAAGATGTGGTTATCTTCGGTCATTTGCGGAACCTCTACGGTGTAGACATAGCAACACTCCACGCCATTAGCCTTCGCAGCTTTAGAAGCGTATCGTGCTGCGGTCTTATAACTCGAGGTAATGTATATACCCTGACCAAACTTTGATTTACCTTCGCCCGAACCTAAAAACGAGAGCGAGAATTTATCAAAGAGACGGCAACTACCGTGATAAAATAACTCCTTATGCGACATACCGGTTATTTATCAAGGACAATTGTGTAACAAACCTCATCATCTCGACAAGCATAAAGATCCACGCCTACACGTTCTGCAACGAACTCGTGGTCATCCTCGTGCTCCAATACCCACTCGTAGTACGCATCCAAATCATAACCATCCTCATCTTCGTCTTCATCATTCTCCTCATCGTCACACTCGTCGGTCTCCTCCGCACACTCCTCATTGTCGTATTCCTTCTCGTCTTCATCATCCTCCGATGTTGTAGGTGTATAAAGACCATCGTTAATATCTTGCTCAATAGACTCCGATAGACTCTCGTAGAGGCATTCATTATAGGCTTCAAACAACCAATATGCTTCAACCATATGGTAGAACTTTTCCTCGAGTTTCTCGTGCAACTCCTGAAGCGCTATTTCACCGTTATCGATAGCACGAACAATATCCTCACAAGATATCTCGCTAGAGCCAATCTTTCGAAGCGCCTCTAACTCAACATCGCTTACCTCTACCTCAATGGTATCTTCGCTACCATAACCGCAACCATTACAACCATAGCCGTACGATGCCTCTAATTTAACGCTTATCTTTTCCATAGATTTAAATCATTAGTATTACAAAGATACAATTTTTAATTTAGAAAAGCAATACGGGTTAAATCTCCTTGTCGAAGAAATCCTCATTCGCCTCGGCACTCGAGAAATTACCATTGGCAATACGATCAAAGAGGCGGCTACGAGCCGAGGCCATCGTCGCACTCATACATTTAACACCACTATGCGAAGCCTCAAAGTTCATAACATTCGTAATGGAGATATGCGCTGCTGCACTCTCAACATCGTGATTAGCACCCACATAAGCAAACACCCAACCCTTCGCCTTAAGTTCATCTACGAGGGCCTTTATAGCCTTACCATCATACTCCTTCGAAGAATTCTCATAGCCATCGGTAACTATTGTCACAAGCACCGTATCCACCTCCGCAACACTCTTTCTCAAGGCGTTAAGCGACATACCCATAGCATCGTAGAGCGCTGTGCAGCAATCTGGACAATAGCTCTCCGCGGTGAGTTCCTTAACCTCGTTCACAGGCACACACTCATAAACGCTCTTTACATCATCATTGAAGGTTACGAGCGTTACAAGATGCTCCTGCTCCTCGTGCTTACGTTGTGCGCTACGGATGGTCTGTATTGTCTCATTAACGCTATCTATAGTCTCCTTTTTAATGCTCTGCATAGAGCCACTCTCATCAATGATAATAAGGTTAAAAATTCTCTTCTTCATAGGTCAATAGTTTTTAGTTTACACATTATTTGTTCTCTCCACTACCACATACTCCACACCAAACCACTCGTTAAGCGTATCCTCGACCGCAGCCTTAATGCGCGGTGTTACTCTATCCTTAATCTTTCGATAGACATATAAGACCGCAGCGCCATCATCCAACACTCCGAGGAGCTTAAACACCGAACGAGGAAGGAGATCCATCGGCATAATGGTATAGGCTATCGCGGCATAGATAAGCACCCTATCGAGTGTCGATGTTTTCTCATCGGCCATAACGTAGTAGAAGGTCACAAGAGGACGGGCAGCCACACGGCCTACCTTCAGCGCCCACGATTGTAGTTTATCCCTCATATCGTCCATCTTACTGCGCCAGTTAATATTCTTAACGCGCTCCAAAAGTGGCTTAACATCCTTGCCCATAATCCAATAGACAAGCGCCAAAATAGATATTGTAAGTAGTATCATAACATTGCTCTCTAAAATTTACATTTTATAAGAGACTCACAGGATAATAAATCTAACACTGGTGCAACTAAATCAGATAATTTTTGTAACTTTACATCACTATGAGAACACATCTTGCACTACAAGCTATTACGAAGCTACTCCTCGGCCTTATCATTATAGGTCTTATGCTCTTCCTCCCAGCAGGCGATTTAGGGTATAGCAATGGTTGGGTATTTATCGTTGTTATGTTCACTCCGATGATACTCCTCGGGTGCGTGATGCTTGCAAAAAGTCCCGAACTTCTTCAGAAGAGGCTGAACGCAAAAGAGAAGATGAGCGAGCAGAGGTGGGTTGTGAAGCTATCAGGACTACTCTTCACCGCCACATTTATCATCGCAGGGTTGTGCTATCGCTATGATTGGGCAATGCTCCCCCAATGGACTATGTGGCTCGGTGTGGGAGTATTCCTTCTATCATACGTTATGTATGCCGAGGTTATGCGCGAGAACGCATACCTATCTCGCACCATCGAGATTCAGGAGGGACAGCAAGTGATAGATAGTGGCCTTTACGGCCTTGTTCGCCACCCTATGTACACCGCAACGATACTCCTATTCCTCTCTATTCCCGTTATCTTGGGTTCGCTGATTTCGTTTTTTGTTATGCTTCTCTACATTCCTATTATAGCCCATCGCATTCGCTACGAGGAGCAGTTTCTCGATAAGGAGCTCGATGGATATAAGGAGTATAAAAAAAGGGTACGATATAAAATCATACCCTTCATCTGGTAAATAACAACCTATCTATTAACCCTTTAGCCAAGTGTGGCGGGCCACGCTATAAATAGGCACGAATGGCAGAATCAATGGTGTGCGCTTTGCGTATGCCTGAAACTCTGGCATTGCACCATAAACCTCCTCTTGGCGAAGTTCAAGACGACGAGCGCCACTAAACATCACATAGACAATACCGATATAACCCAGCGCCGCAACAACCCACTGCCACAATGTGCAGCAAGCGCCAAAGCAGATTACAAAGCTTCCTGTCCACATCAGCACCTCACCAAAGTAGTTTGGACATCGCACAATACGATATAGGCCAGTATCCACAAAGCGGTTGGCATTAATCTTCTTCGCCGCGCTCTTCTGCGCATCAGCAACCATCTCGATAACCACGCCCATAGTTGCCAATACCGCGCCTATCCACGCCCAAAGTTCGCTAACCGCAGCACCTTCACCAAGGTTATGGAGGTAGAACGATACGGGACTCATCTGACCGACATATAGCAGTGTACACGATATCCAAATCATAAACATTACAAAGAGTGGCTTCTTCGTAGTATTCTCAGGCTGATAGAGAATCTTCTTATACGACGCTGACTTTCTCTCGCGGAGGAAGAGGTAGAGTGCAAGGCGGATGCCATAGACAAACAGCACACCGCATAATATCGCTGCGGGGGTAGTCATCTCGCCCCAGAACATCGCCACGATAGCCACAGCGAGTGCCGAGATTGAGAGGCCGTAGCCGATGCTAAAGAAGTAGATGAAGTAGAACCAACCTACCGACGATACGATAAACGAGATAAGTAGAAGGGGTAATAAGTGTGACATAATAATGGGGAATTATTGTTAAACTATAGCAAAGTTATATTTTTTTTCACAATAACGAAAATATGTTTGCATAATTAACGCCAATAGGATAATTTTGCTATAAAATAAACAAATTAGGACTATGAGAGAGATTGACCCTAAGACAACGTCACGTGCTAAGGCTTTCGACCTATGGATGAAAGCGGCTATGCCAATGGTTACGATGACCAAGACCTTCGACATAACACATCTGCTACGTATTGCAAAGCGCAAGGGTGTAAAACTCAATATGCTTATGTGCTATGCCGTGGTACGTGCGGCATCGGAGTTTAAGGAGTTCTATATACTCCCAGTTGGCGACAAACTTATGGCATTCGACTATCTGGCTATAAACACCATTGTTCGCACCAAGGATGGCGGTATAAACACCTGCGACATCCCCTACTCCGAGGATATACACACCTTCGAGGCAGACTATTTGCGTATCACCGAGGAGGCCACACATAGCACAGAGGATATAACTCTTGGCGACGATTATATGGTAATCGGCAGCTCCGCGCTTACCAAATGTGAGTTGGACTCGGTTGTCAATGTTTACGCAGGATATTGGAACAACCCATTTGTTGTATGGGGTAAGTATCGCAAGGGATTTTTCCGCACCACCCTTCCTCTATCGTTCCAATTCCACCATACGCAGATGGATGGTCCGATATCTACGGGATTCCTAAATAGACTGCAACAAGTTATGAACGAAATAGAGTATTAGACAATGAAAGAGATATACTTGGCAGGTGGATGTTTCTGGGGTACGGAGCATTATTTCAAGCAGATACGTGGTGTTATATCAACTACCACAGGATATGCTAATGGCAACATCGACAACCCCACTTACGAGCAGGTATACACCGATACTACGGGCTATGCCGAGACCGTACACATCGTTTACAACCCCGAGATAGTAAGCCTCACATTACTCCTTGAGATGTTCTTTCGCTCGATAGACCCCACATCCCTAAACCGCCAGGGCGAGGATTGTGGCACACGCTATCGCACAGGCATATACTACACCTC
>JADBON010000129.1:0-4557 GCA_015656305.1 Alistipes sp. | reverse complement strand
TATGAATACTACGAAGAAGGTATTGACCTATTTGCTGATTGCTATCGTTGCTGTGGTGTGCTTGATTGTTGTATGGCACTACTTCCAGAATCAGATTATCCTTGCCTTGGGCTGGGTGGCGCTCTTCATCCTTGTCTTTGGCGCGGGATGGGTTGTAGGCCGTTTGTCGGCACGTAAGACTGCGAAGGTGGAGTCGGATAAAGCAGTGCAGGTAGATGGAGAGTAGGGTGCTTCGTTTGGCGATATCGCCCTGCCCAAACGATACCTTTATGTTCGATGCGATGATTAACGGACGCATCGACACCGAAGGGTTGAAGGTAGAGGTTGATTATCTTGATATCGAGCAACTTAACGCTGCAGCTGCGGAGCAGAAGTACGACGTTACGAAGTGTAGTACGGCGCTTCTGCCGGCTATCTATGAGCATTATACACTACTTGATAGTGGCTCGGCATTGGGACGAGGTAATGGCCCGTTATTGGTGCGCCGTAAGGGCTTCGAGGGTGCGCTGCGTAGCATCGTAGTTCCAGGGTTGCATACTACGGCGAATATGCTTATTGAGCGTCTCTTCCCAGAGATTGAGCGCCGCACGCCAAGACTCTTCTCGGAGATTGCCGATGCTGTGGCTGCGGGGGAGTATGATGGCGGTGTGCTTATCCACGAGGGACGATTTGTGTACCAGAGGTATAACTTGGAACTTGTCGCCGACCTCGGTCTGGAGTGGGAGCGTAGAACGGCGTTGCCGTTGCCGTTAGGCTCTATCGTTGCGCGTCGTGACCTCGATAAGGAGGAGGTGGAGCGTGTGGAGCGCGTCCTGCGCCGAAGTATAGAGTATGCCTTTGCTAACCCAATGGTCTCGCGTGACTATGTAAAGCAGCACGCGCAGGAGTTGGAGGATAGGGTTATTGATAGCCATATTGCGCTGTTTGTCAATGATTTCTCGTTGTCGTTAGGCGATGAGGGACGTAGGGCCGTTGAGATGTTAACAGGCTTGAACATCTAATGCGTTTTAGCTCTTATTGTACAACTTTTTAGAAAAGGAGGTTGCTAACTTTCGGGTTAGACAACCTCTTTCTTTTTATTCTGTGTGCAAATCACAATAAAATTATTATCTTTGCGCGGTTTATATGTAATATAAAAAAATTAAAAAATGGATTACTTGATACTTGTTGGAGCGTTGGCTCTGATTATCGTGGCGGCGATGATGCTTACCGATGGTTCGGTGGCGTTGGCAGAGCGTCTTAAGATACCACAGTTTATCGTGGGACTTACCGTCGTAGCGGTGGGAACATCTATGCCCGAGCTTACGGTGAGTATGCTCTCGGCGTTGAATGGTCACGGTGATATGGCTATTGGTAATGTTGTGGGTTCGAATATCTTCAATATATTTGCCATATTGGGTATTTGCGCAATCTTCTCGCCAGTGCTATTTACCAAGACAAATATTCGTCGCGATATCCCTATCTGTATCGCTGCAACGATGGCTCTTTTGGTCGTTACGCTACTCAATCAGGATATTACACGTATCGAGGGCGTGGTGCTTCTTTTGGGCTATATCGCGATGCTTTACTTCACTATCCGTGCCGAGAAGCGCAGCGTAGCAGAGGGTAATGCCGAGGCTATGGAGTGTGGCGAGGCGTGCGCTAAAATGCCGTTGTGGCGTATTCCAATTTGGATTATCCTCGGTCTTGCAGGTTTGATTTATGGTGGCGACCTCTTTGTAGATAGCGCTACCAATATCGCAAAGTCGTTGGGTGTATCTGAGGCGGTAATCGCTATTACGTTGTTGGCGGGCGGTACGTCGCTTCCAGAGTTGGCATCCTCACTTGTATCTATCTTCAAGGGTAGCCCTTCGTTGGCTTTGGGTAATGTGCTTGGCTCTAATATCGCCAACATCTTGCTTATCTTGGGTGCTTGCTCTACGGTTACGCCATTGTCAATGGGAGGCGTGACGATGTCGGATATCTATGTTGCGGTTGCAGCGGCACTGCTTATTATGGTTTCGGCGCTTGTTATCGGTCGTGATAAGATGACACGTTTCGAGGGCGTGGTGTTCGTATGTTGTTATGCAGCATACATTTATACGTTGATTTAAACTTTCAGAGCGATGCTCACTATTCTTCAAGCAGGATTTCACTATTCCGAGACCGAGGGTTTTGGCTATGATGGCTCATACACGCTTGCCATAATTCTTATGGTTGCGGTTGCGGTTGTGGGTATGATTGTGCAGATGCGCCTTAAGGCTGTCACACGTCGCTACTCCGAGAAGCTATCGCCTCGCGGTATGACAGGTCGCGAGATTGCCGAGAAGATGCTCCACGATAATGGTATCTATAACGTTGCCGTTACCCACGTCAAGGGACATCTTACCGACCACTATAACCCTACGACAATGACTATCAACCTCAGCGACGATGTCTATAACTCGGCTACTATTACTGCCGTTGCCGTTGCCGCCCACGAGTGTGGTCACGCCGTGCAGCACGCCGAAGGATATGCCCCTATTCAGCTACGTTCGCAGTTGGTGCCTATCGTAAACCTATCGTCGAAGTTGGCAGGTTGGGTGATTCTGCTCGGCATTGTGATGATGTCGTTTACAAATAGCGCTACGCTCTGCTGGGTGGGTATTGCGTTGGTTGCGGTGTCAGCACTCTTTGCCGTTGTCACACTTCCGGTGGAGTATAACGCTTCGCAGAGAGCCATTGCGTGGTTGGAGAGTAGCGATGTATTGGAGGATAATGAACTTGACGGTGCGCACGAGGCTTTGCGCTGGGCCGCACGAACATATCTCGTAGCGGCGTTGAGTGCCATTGTCACCATTCTCTATTATGTTGCCCTTATTAAAAACCGTCGATAGATGAGAGAAAAGGAGTATTCATCACGCTTTGTGTGGCTCACGTTGGTGGTTATCGTGGCGATGTTGGGCCTCGGTCTGGTACCGCAGTTCGAGTTGTTTGGTATGCACTTCTCGAAGGTGGATATCCTCTCGGAGTTGCGCGCCAATGAGAGTGAGGTTGTGGAGTATGAGGCTGATATAGAGCGTCTTGAACAGGAGTTGGCGGCGATGCAGCAATCCGATTCGCTTGCCGTTGTAGACTCGTTGCCGGAGTTACCTTCGGTGCGTTATGAGTGGATTGTCGAGGAGTTGTCTGATACGACTGATGTGCGTGTGCCATCATTGCTTAATATGCTACCTCATAGACCTTCAAGTTCTAGGTTGCGACATTTTGCCGATGAGTGTAGCGTCGCCATCGAGGATTTCGATACTGTCGAGGTATCGCGCTTTGATAAGTTTATCGAGAAGTTGGCTACGGGCGAAAAGGTGCGTATAGCCTTTATGGGTGACTCGTTTGTTGAGGGCGATATTCTTACGTCGGATTTGCGAGAGCAGCTTCAGAGTGTTTTTGGTGGTCGTGGCGTAGGCTTTGTGGCGTGCGACATCCCTTTTGCTACGGTGCGTAGAACAATAAAGCGCACATCGTCAGGATGGTCGGCATATAGCGTTATGAAACCCAAGAGCGCACCACAGGATGTGGCGGATAAGTTCTTCGTATCGGGTTACGTGGCAAAGGGTGGCGCGGGTGCCACAACGCGCTGGACGGTGACTGATGCATTCGAGCATCTCGACTCGGCAAAACGCGCTCGTGTGTTGCTATATAGCCGCGATACAAGCAGTGTGCGTATTACGCTTAACGATACGATTATCAATGATATAGAGGTTGCGGGATATGACCATATGCGAGAGATATATGTCGAGGCACCGAAGATTGATAATATCTCCATTGGCGTGTTGCAAGGCTCGGTGTTATGCTATGGCGTATCGCTTGAGGATGATGGAGGTGTGGTGTTGGACAACTTCTCGGTGCGCAGCAACAATGGTCACGCGATATTTGGCACGGGAGCGGCGATAAACCGCGAGATTGACGAGATGCTTGGCTACGATGTTGTGGTGTTGCAGTATGGCCTTAACATTATGCAGAAGGGACAGCACCGCTACACGAACTATCGTAAACAGCTATGCGATATGATTGCCTATGCCGAGCGATGCTTCCCCGATGCAGCGATATTGGTGTTGGGCGTTAGCGACCGCTGGGTGAAGAACGAGGAGTCGGAGCGATATGAACCTATTGGCTCGGTGGATGCTCTTACGGCGCATCAGCGTGCTGCGGCGGATAGTACCAACGTGGCATTCTGGAATACGTCGAAGGCTATGGCGGCGTTGGGAGGTATGCCAGCGTTTGTGTCGAAGGGCTGGGCAGCGAAAGATTATACACACATTAACTTTATGGGGGGAAGGCAGATAGCCAAGCAGTTGGCCTATGCTATCATAGCTCCTGTGTGTGAGCGTGTGGAGACTCTCGAGCGTTTGGCTATGCGTCAGGCGCCGATGCAGATTCCTGTGGAGCCAGAGTCGATGCATAGTGTAGATTTGCGAGTAGAGGGCGTTGCCCAATTAGCAGAGGAGAAGGTAGAGGATGATGTTGACGGAGTGGATAAATAGCATTGTGGCAACTCTCTTTGCCTTTGATGACCAGGTTGTGGAGCGACTCTTGGCGTTG
>JADBON010000043.1:0-7322 GCA_015656305.1 Alistipes sp. | reverse complement strand
TATTCTGCAACTTAGTGTGAAGGTCATCGCTCTCGGCAAGCATCTTGAATACCTCGATTGATGCACCAACCACTGAAGGTGGCAATGAGTTAGAGAACAAGTAAGGACGTGAACGCTGACGGAGCATATCAATAATCTCCTTACGGCCTGTTGTGAAACCACCTACTGCACCACCAAATGCCTTACCAAGGGTACCTGTGAGGATATCAACCTTACCACGAAGATCGTAAAGCTCGGTGATACCACGACCTGTCTTACCCAACACACCTGCTGAGTGGCACTCATCAACCATTACAAGAGCATCGTACTTCTCTGCGAGCTCGCAAATCTTGTCGAGTGGAGCAGCGTTACCATCCATAGAGAATACACCGTCGGTTACGATGATGCGGAAACGCTGTGCCTGTGCCTGCTTCAAGCACTCCTCCAACTCTGCCATATCGGCATTAGCATAGCGGTAGCGCTGAGCCTTGCAAAGACGTACACCGTCGATGATAGATGCGTGGTTCAAAGCGTCAGAGATGATAGCATCCTCAGCTGTGAAGAGTGGCTCGAAAACACCACCGTTAGCATCGAAGCACGCTGCGTAGAGGATAGTATCCTCAGTACCAAAGTAGTCAGCGATAGCCTTCTCAAGCTGCTTGTGGATATCCTGGCAACCACATATGAAACGTACTGATGACATACCGAAGCCGCGCTCGTCCAACGCCTTCTTAGCTGCGTCGATAAGACGAGGGTTGTCCGAAAGGCCGAGGTAGTTGTTAGCGCAGAAGTTCAACACTGGGCGGTTAGCCACGTCGATCTCTGCACGCTGTGGAGACTCGATAATACGCTCGGTCTTGTACAAGCCGGCAGCCTTAATCTCTGCCAACTCATTCTGCAAATACTGCTGAAATTTTCCGTACATTGTCTTAATGTTTTAAGTTGTTTATGTATGATTTGACTTGAATTTCGGTGTTGTTGCGACACAAAAGTATATAATCAGTTACAAAGATATGATTTTTTCGCCCAAATAACAACCCTCCAGCCCAACAATATTCAAAAAAATATCTCTTTGACTGATATTTTATCCAACAGTAAAAGCAAAAATAAAAGAATAGCAAGAGTACATAAAACTAAAAAAAGGGTTATCAACAATTATTACGTTGCGATAACCCTATATATTTAATATGTGATGAGGCGTTACTTCGCCTCGACAGCGCGCATAATAGCTACAAGAGTGCCGTTGCTCAACAATAGCATATTGTCGGCATCCATCTCATAGTGCGTGACTCGCTCTAACATATCATAGTAGGCGTTCTCCTGCTCGTGGTTAGGGCAGAAACGGCGTGTAGAGCCGAGGTTCGAAATCTTCAAGCTGCGCGACTCGGTGACGGTATAGAGTGCCGAGAGGCGGTTGCAATCGCCCATACCCGTAATAGTGCCATTGTCGTGGAACAGAAGCGTATACTGCTCATCCGCAGCAACAACATCACGTGCCATAAGCTGAACAAGTTGCCACTCGGTGCCTACCAAAGGCTTAACAAGTTTCGCGCGTTTGCGACAATCGCAACATCCTGTAACCATAACCAAACCAATTAGAAGGGTGGTGAAAAATAGTAACGTACGTCTCATAATATCTAAATAGGATAGGTATTTTAAATAAATAACGTCTTGGGTGTGGTATTATTATTTTTTTGACTATCTTTGTAGTCGCTACAAAGATACAACAAATCAACTAAAACAAATAGAAAAATGAAAAAAGTTATCGCTTCACCATTGGCTCCTAAGGCAGTAGGTCCATACTCACAGGCTATCGCACACGATGCTACTCTTTACATCTCTGGTCAGCTCCCAATCGACGGCGCTACAGGCGTGATGGCAGAGGGCGTTGAGGCTCAGACACGTCAGGCTCTCACAAACCTCGGTTACATCCTCGAGGAGGCTGGTTACTCATTCAACGACGTAGCTAAGACTACTGTACTTTTGGCAGACATCGCTGACTTCGCAGCTATGAACGCTATTTATGCAGAGTTCTTCACTGGCGACAAGCCTGCTCGTATCTGCTACCAGGTAGCTGCATTGCCTATGGGCGCACGCGTAGAGATTGACGCTATTGCTATTAAGTAAGCCTATCCCTACGGATAAACAACTCAAAAAATGAGGGTGTCTACACATTGTGGACACCCTCTATTCGTATACTCACCACAGAGCTTATGCCTCGACTCTGTTTCGCATCGTAACATTCGTATTGAGCGACGCAACCAAAGTCTCGTAGTAGCTCTTCGACACAGGAATACGCTTAATGCTATCGTCATCGAGGGTGATGAAGTGGAGTCGTTTATCATCCTCCATAACACTTATCTTGTTGATATTCACAATGAAGGAGCGATGGCAGCGCACCATACACGTACCCGCAAGGCTCTCCTCCACACTTCGTGTGCGGCAACGTAACAAGTAAGAGACAATCTTGTCGTTGTGCTTGTAGTAGACCTTGATGTAGTTATCCTCCGACTCGAGATAGTAGAGCGAGTCGATGTTTAAGGTTAGGCGCAACGTGCCGTTATTGTCGTAGAGGTTTATCATACGTGGCGAGGCATTGACAGACTTTGCCTGCTTCTCCTCGGCCGAGGTACGCATCTCAACCTCATACTGCTTGCTATTTTCCAACACACGATACTCCTCCGAGAGGCGCTGAAGGCGATACTGCGTAGCCTGCAACTCCTCGCACTTGGCCCTATATGCCGCGTAGAACGAAACCAAGAAATTGGGTATTGCGAGGATGAACGTTACGCACATCAACGCACGTGTGGCAAGCGTAGGCACCGACACCCCGTCGATGGGGAAGAACTCCACGGTAAAGAGCGTGTAGACTAACGATATGAGTAGGTTTTCGACCATTATCCACCAGATGTAGGTCATCACCGTAAGTTCGACTCTATCTTGCAGTGCGTACATCACCATTCTACTTACGATAAGTATTACGATTGAGAGTATGTAGAAGAGTAGCGATAGAGTAAAATGGAGTGTCTCGGCGGTGCTAAACCAGATGGACAACGAGAATGGTTGATAGACCAAAAGGAAAAATCCCGAGAACAAAACGATGAAGGCAATGAGTGCCGAGATGTAGCGTCGCGAGATTAAGAATTTTGGTATTTCTCTCTCTTTCATTGGTGAAAAGTTTTGTTGTTCTGCCCACAAAAGTAGGAAAAAGTGGTGATTTTGCAAAATTTTTACCACATATATTGATTTTTTACCATCGTATATGATTTTTCACCACATAACGTATGCGTGTATGAGAACAAGTGCATATCTTTGCAGCGTTTTAAGAATTGGGCACTACGACTTCGTGTGACCATAATCGTTGCAGAAGCGAAAAATAGACCAACAGTCTTAAAGCAAAAAATGTTAAACTAACACAATTTTTCTTAATGAAAATTATTGGAACAGGTTCAGCACATCCTACTTGCTCGGTTACTAACCATATGCTCGAGCAGTTTCTTGAGACTACCGATGAGTGGATCACTGAACGTACTGGTATAAAGGAGCGATGTGTGATATCATCCGAGAAGCTCGAGGATCTCGCAACAATAGCTGCTAACAAGGCTCTTGAGGATGCTGGCCTTACAGCAAAGGATATCGACTTTATCATCTGCTCGAACGTTGTGAACGAGTATGTAACTCCTGCCCTCGGTTGTATCATCCAGGGACATATCGGAGCTACTTGCCCAACCATAGACCTTAACGCTGCTTGCGCAGGATTCATCTATGCCCTCGATATGGCGCACGACAAGATTGCGTGCAAGAAGGCAAAGAACATCCTTATCGTATGTGCCGAGGAGCCATCGCGTATGGTGAGCTGGAAGAACCGTAGCACGTGCGTACTCTTTGGTGATGGCGCGGGTGCAGCCGTAGTGAGCGAGGGTGACGAGATGAAGGCCATTCGTCTTACAACATCGTGTCTTCCTGAGGTGCTCTACTATCAGCGCGCTTTGGAGCCTACGCCTTACATCTCGAAGGAGGAGAACTTCGAGCCTTTGGTGATGCGTGGCCGTGAGGTGTTTAAGCACGCCGTAACAAGCTCGTGCCGCGATATCCGTAAGCTCCTCGCAGAGACAGGCTTGGAGGCAAGCGACATCAAGTATTACGTGTTGCATCAGGCGAACCGTCGTATTATCGACTCTATCCGCAACTTCCTCGGCGTGGAGGAGGAGCGTGTGCCACACAACGTGGAGCGTTATGGTAACATCTCATCTGCAGCGTTGCCAGCATTGCTCGATGAGTTGAATCGTGGCGGCAAGCTTCAGAAGGGCGACAAGTTGGTGTTTAGCGCCTTCGGTGCAGGTTTTACAACAGGTGCTTGCATCATTGAGTGGGCAAAATAGATTCGGAAATTAAAAATAATTAGGACCTGAGGTCCGAATAAAACTAAAAATATAGAAATGGAAAAGAGAGTAGTTATCACTGGTCTTGGAGCTATTACCCCTGTTGGTAATCACGTTGCCGAGACTTGGAACAACCTCGTTGAGGGAAACTGCGGTATCGACTTGATCAAGGGCTATGATGAGTATAACCTTCCTGTTAAGGTTGCTGGACAGATTAAGAACTTCGACCAGTCGGAGTATGAGCTTAACGCAGGTCTTGCACGTCGTAGCGATAAGTTCTGTGTATATGCTATGGCAGCTGCATCTGACGCTATGAAGGATGCGGGCTTGGTAAGCGGCGAGAATATTGACCCTGAGCGTCTTGGTGTTTACATCGGCTCGGGTATCGGCGGTATGGATACATTCGTAAACCAGACTAAGGTGATGCTCGAGGAGGGCGTAGGTCGTATCTCACCATTCTTCGTGCCTATGATGATCTCGAATATCGCATCGGGTAACGTAGCTATCTCGCACAACGCACAGGGTGTATGTCTTCCTGTGGTTACTGCGTGCGCTACTGGTACTCACGCTGCGGGTGAGGCGTTCCGCGCTATCAAGCACGGCTATGCTGATGCTATCATCTGCGGTGGTGCAGAGGCTTCGGTACACCCATTGGCTATCGGTGGTTTTGCAAATAGCAAGGCTCTTTCACGCGAGGAGGATCCTCTTAAGGCATCGTTGCCATTCTCGGCTGACCGTCACGGCTTCGTTATCGCCGAGGGTGCTGGTATGATGATTTTCGAGTCGTTGGATAACGCCCTTAAGCGCGGTGCAAAGATTTACGCCGAGGTTGTAGGTTATGGCAATAGCTGCGATGCTCACCACTTCACTGCTCCACGTCCTGACGGTATCCCAGCGTCACGCGCTATTAAGCAGGCTTTGGATGAGGCAGAGTTCAACGCCGAGAGCGACCTTCTCTACATCAACGCTCACGGTACAGGTACTCCACTAAACGACGCTGCCGAGACTAAGGCTATTAAGTTGGCGTTGGGCGAGGAGAACGCTAAGAAGGCGATGATTACCTCTACGAAGTCTATCACAGGTCATATGCTTGGTGCTACGGGTGCTGTTGAGCTTATCGCATCGGCACTCTCACTCCACCACGGTGTTGTAACGCCTACAATTGGTCTTACAAACCCTGACCCAGAGTGTGACCTCGACTACACACCACTCAAGGCTCGTAAGGCAGACCTCACAGTAGCTATCTCAAACTCTTTGGGCTTCGGTGGTCACAACGCCTGCGTAGCACTCCGCAAGTGGGAGAACAAATAGTTTAGAAACGATTTAACGAAATAGAAGATATTATGAAACTTCTTGAAGGAAAGGTAGCACTCGTAACAGGTGCTGGACGTGGTATTGGTAAGGCTATTGCCTTGCGTTATGCCCAGGAGGGTGCTAATGTAGCATTCACAGATTTGGTTATCAACGAGGCTGTTGAGGAGACTGTTAAGGAGATTGAGGCTCTCGGTGTGAAGGCTAAGGCTTACGCTTCGAACGCTGCAAACTTCGACGAGACTCACGAGGTTGTCAAGCAGATTGTTGAGGATTTCGGACGTATTGACGTTCTTGTCAACAACGCTGGTATCACCAAGGATGGCCTTATGATGCGTATGTCGGAGGCTCAGTGGGATGCTGTTATCAACGTAAACCTCAAGTCTGCATTCAACTTCATCCACGCCGTAACACCTGTTATGGCTAAGCAGCGCTCTGGCTCTATCATCAATATGTCGTCTGTAGTAGGCGTTAGCGGCAACGCTGGCCAGTGCAACTACTCTGCATCTAAGGCGGGTATGATCGGCCTTGCAAAGTCTATCGCTAAGGAGATGGGTCCTCGTGGCATCCGCGCTAACTGCATCGCCCCAGGCTTCATCATCACCGAGATGACCAACCAGCTCTCACAGGAGATCAAGGATCAGTGGGCACAGCAGATCCCTATGCGTCGCGGCGGTACTCCAGAGGATGTTGCAAACGTAGCAGTATTCCTCGGTTCTGACCTTTCGTCATACGTGAGTGGTCAGGTTATTCACTGCTGTGGTGCAATGAACTGCTAAAATTTCGATTATAAGGCGGATATCTACTGCACCTCAATCATTAGGCTGAATGAGAAATACGTCAAGTATGTCCCATCCAGCCTAATTTCTTTATCGGCACAGTATCTACCGCCTTATAATCAAAATTTCTCTTTATCGAGGTCACATCTGCACCCTTCTATCAATATATTTATCGGGAGAGGGGCAAATAAAAGGACGTGTTCGAAAAATTTATCGGACACGTCCTTTTGTGCAACTACTCAAAGTAGGTCTCCTGCGAGCCGCTGTGGCGACCATCTACATAGATATCGACCTTGTAGGTGCCACTCTCAAACGAGCTGCCGTCGTAGAAGATGCTTACAGGCACCGACTGATTCTCGTAGTCGACCTTACGCATTGCCGAGGCCATCATCTCCGAGCCCTCGAAATTGAACGGTATAACCTCGTTCGACGAGAGCACATAGCCATCAGGGGGCGTGATACAGATGTAGATGCTCTTCTCGCCTGGCTCGGCAAGCTCGTTTGCCGTAAGCTCGAAGTCTACCCTGAGGCGGCGAGCCTGACGAATGCGGCGCACCTCCTTCGACTTATCGCTGAGGGCAACCATACGTATGCCGCTCGAGCGGATTACAGCGCCGATACGCACCTTGCTATGCAGCTCGTCGGCCTTCTCCTCTGCCACGTCGGCACGAAGCTGCGCAGAGGTGATCTCCTTCTTATATGCTACGTTCTGAGCCTGGAGGTTGGTGTTGATGGTATTGAGCGAGTCGATCTGTCGGAGGTAGCCCTTCATCACACCGCGCAGAGTCTCCACCTCGCGCTTATACTTCGCAAGCTGGTTGTAGTTGTAGGTCTTCTCCTTCTGCAGCTGCTCGAGCATCACAACAGCCTC
>JADBON010000271.1:0-2432 GCA_015656305.1 Alistipes sp. | reverse complement strand
TCCATCTATTACGGCAAACTCTGGCGTGGTCGAAAGGCTCTTCAGCGAGATATTCATACCCTCGATAGAGGCGTTGAGGATATTTATTTGGTCGATACGTTCGGGGCTTACCTCGGCCACGTGCCACGCCACAGCCTCACGTTCGATAACCTTGCGTAGCTCGTCACGGCGGCGCTCGGTCATCTGCTTCGAGTCGTTAAGATAGGGGTGGTGAAAATCTGCGGGGAGTATCACCGCAGCGGCAAATACCGAGCCTGCAAGACATCCACGTCCCGCCTCGTCGCATCCTGCCTCTATAAGTTCGTGTTGAAAGCAATTCTCAAGCATACTCTTTGGTTTTAGTGTTTTACCTCCTGCTGACGGCACTCGTTATTTGGCGTATAACCCGTTGCGTTGAAGGTGCGAATATGGCGTAGCATAGCCTCGCGGACGGTGATGTTCGTAGGGCGAAGCTGACGTGTTACGATGGTGCTATCTATGTAGTTTTCAGTAATATAGTTACACAAAGCAACGCGATATTCTCCCTCCTCGATATCAAACTCTATGGCTACGGCATCGGGCTTTGTTTGAGGCTCCTCGCCAAGGATTATGCGGTACGAAGCATCGCTGCGGAAGTAGGGGTAGTGCGACTCCTTATCGGGGCTTTCGGGGCTACCGCTATTGTACTTGCGAAGTATGAAGTCGCGCATCTGCGCGGTGCTAAGGCTGCCGATGTAAATCGTTGAGTTGAAGGGGTCGTTGTTGAGAATCTCGGCACGAATAATCTCTCCCTCCGCGAAGCCATCAAGACGGATGCCGCCATAGTGGTAGAAGGTCACCTCGGGCGTGAAGCCACCCTCGTAGGGGTATGTCGCAAGAGCCTCAATTGTGAAGTTCGCAACACCCTCTTTAGTGGCGGCCACAGTGGCATAGCCTTCAGTGGTATTTAGCTCTGGGTCGCTCGCCTTAAGGGCCTCGATGCGTGAGCTAAAGGTGCTATCAGCCACCACCTCGCTCATATTTATCTGCGAGTATTCAACGTCTAAAATCTCTCCATCAGCAACGCTTATATCTGCTACGGTTACATATCGTAAGTTCTTGTTGTTCTGCGATATATAGGTGTTGTTGATGCTCTTTGCAGTAAGGTCGTGGCTATGGCCTCCCGCTATCCAATCATACGACACCTCGCGCTCGGCAAGGCGCATATCATTCTGAAGTCCCATATGCGAGAGAAGTACCACAAAATCACACTCCTTCTCAATCTCCTTAAGCACCTCATAGGCCGTATCTATATCCGACGTAAAGGCGTAGTCTACGTATGCACTTTTACCTCCCAGAGGGTAGCCATAGTTGTCGGTATCAACCACTCCCACAAAGCCAATCTCCATACCATTTACTTCACGTATTGTGTAGCGCAATGGTGCGATGGCGTTATTCTTTGCCGTAACGTTCGCGCATACCACATCAAACTCTGCGGCCTTAAGCATCTGGTTTAGCACCTCGGAACCTTTGTCAAACTCGTGGTTTCCGAGCGTCACAACGTCGTAGCCTAACTCGTTCATAAGCTCGATAAGAGGTACTCCAGGGTGTGCCGAATCATCGACATAAGCATTACCCGATACTCTGTCACCAGAGTCGATAAGTAGTACCTCGCCACGCTGTTCATACTCCGCAACAAGTTGAGCAAGTTGGGGTATAGCATCTATCGTGGCGTGAATATCGTTTGTCGAGAGGATGAAGATATGGCTCTTCTCCGCACTCTTAGGAGTGCAAGATATGAGCGTCAGGAGAAGGAGTATTGTAGAAAAAAATAGATGTTTTCGCATAAGTTGTTATATTTATCGTTACAAATTTACAAAAAATTACTATCTTTACACATCATTTATTAAAAATGTAGAGTGATATGGCACATATGGTAGAACTTCGACTTATCAATAACTCATCAATAATAGAGGTTGAGATGGGTACATCGCTTATGGAGGTGGTGCAAAGCATCGCCCTTGAGCAGCCCTATCCTATCCTTGCTGCGCGAGTTAACAACCGCTACAAAGGCTTGGGTTATAGAATCTTTAAGCCTGTTACCGTTGAGTTCTTCGATATGCGCGATTTCGAGGGCTACCGCATCTATCAGCGCACGTTGTCGTTTGTAATGCAGAAGGCATCGCTCGAGCTATTCCCCGAGCGTAAGCTCCGCATCCGTCACTCGTTGGGTAATGGCTTCTACGCTGAGTTTGAGAGTTGTGAGCCTATCAGCTATGAGGATGCTACGCTGCTGAAACTCCGTATGGAGGCAATCGTGGCACAAGATATCACTATCACACGCCGTAAGCGTCTTGCGGAGGAGGTTGTTGAGGAGTACCAGAAGTATGGCTTTGATGACCGTATTGATATCCTCGAAACCCGCCCAACGCTCTACCGCACGGTGAACTATTTGGGTGATATGCCTGGATACT
>JADBON010000298.1:0-2174 GCA_015656305.1 Alistipes sp. | reverse complement strand
GTTGTATAGTGTGGCGATTGGTTGTCGCTTGCAGTCTTTATCTTGCCACTTCCTTGCACAGCTAATTTTATTGTGCCTTTACCGAATGTAGAGTTTATAGCATCCAGTGTGGATGTTATCTTATGTTCACGCTCGGCGGCTACGCTATCTTCAAACAAGGAGCGCATAACCTCACCTTCGGGGATAATCTTACTGGCTATTACACCAGCTTTCTTATATCCATAACCCTCTTTGAAAATAAGTTTGGTGGCTCCAACTGCTCTGCTAATGATGGTCCTTTGGTCGGATGTAGGTGTAGTAAACGATATCAGACCATTGCAATAGGTCTGAGGTGCAGACTCCTTGAAACGGTTTGTATATGCAAAAACAACAACTTCTCCCGCTACACACCTCTGTACGCGAAGTTTTTCGGCCATAGAAGATGCAAAGTTGGCTATCTGCTCCTGTAGCTCATCAACCGTATATATCTCTGATGAGAAAGAGCGAGAGACACATATAGACTGCTTCGTCTTAAATCCATCTTCAAACTCAATACAGGGCGTACCTTGCAGCTCCTTCCAAGTCCTCACGCCCGTAATACCAAATAGTGATTGCACTTTGGTTTCAGGCATTTGAGTGAAGTCATAGGCCGTATGCACGCCCCTCTCCTTTAACTTTGGAACAGACCTTCTGCCAATACCCCAAACATCCTCAATGGGAAATTTTCTTAAGACCTTCTCAATATCCTGCGGGCGGTGCATATAACAGCCACCGCGCAACTTGGGATACTGCTTGCAGAGTTTAGATGCTATCTTGGCGAGTGTTTTTGTAGGAGCAATGCCCACAGACACAGGAATTGAGGTCTGTCGCCAGCACTCGCTCGATATCTTCTTGGCATAGGCATCGAAGTCGATGCCCTCCATACCTCGCAAATCCAGGAACGCCTCGTCTATGGAGTAAACCTCCACCGATGGTGCATACTCCTCCAGCACCCAACGCACACGCTGCGACATATCTCCGTAGAGAGCCATATTGCCAGAGAAGACAGCGACATTGTGTTTCTCTACAATATCGCGGATTTTGAACAGCGGGTCGCCCATCTTGATGCCGAGAGCCTTCGCCTCGTTGGAGCGTGCAACAGCGCAGCCATCGTTATTTGAAAGAACGATGACTGGCTTGCCTTGTAGGTCGGGTCTGAAGACTCGCTCACACGAGGCATAGAAGTTATTGCAATCGGCCAGGGCGAACATCGCTACATCTTTTTAATAGTGTAGGTTACAACGCCCCAGATTATAAACTGATTATCGGGCGATACCTCAATAGGCTTATATGATGTGTTATTTTCATTGGCTGGCATTAAGCGAACACCGCGATTAGATATCTCAACTCTTTTCACGGTATACTCGCCATCTATGTAGCATACCGCCTTACAGTTGTTGTATGGCTCGATGGCTCTATCAACGATGATTATATCACCCTCATCCATTCCGCTATCGACCATCGAAACACCATCCACACGGAAAAAGAATGTGGCTGCCTTATGCTTTACCAGGAGCTTAATCAAATCCAATTTCTCACGAATATCCTCGGCAGGCGAAGGAAATCCAGCCTTCACCTCGCCAACCAACTCCACCTCATAAGAGTCCGTGTCATTTATGCTATGTGGTACAAACTTATTCATTTATGCTTACACTTATCTGTATCTTTTATAGGTAATAAAAAGGGTTACTTTGGCGTAACCCTTTTCTGTAAAAGCTCTAATATATCTCTTCGAGGAGTTTTGCCAGACGAAGGCCACCCTTTAGAAGTTGAGCCTCGATGATTGGCGCATAGTGTGCGACATAATCATAGGAGAGATTACCTCCCGCAGTAGAGCTATCGTAGATATCGTGCGCCAGAATAACACTCTCCTCTATCCAATCATTCGGCGTGCCTAATGAGAGTGCCTTAACCTCCTTTCGATTTGCTCTGTCGATATTCTCCTGCCACTCGCAGTAACTCCAGCGGTGCGCAGACTCCACAATCTCGCTATCCCACACCGAGTGTAGATTCATCATCTTGCCAAAATACCTCACCTGCGTGCCATTACCACCTCGGTCGCTCTTATGTCCTGCGTGCATAGGGCAGTGCATATCGCCAACGAGATGGATAAGCATCATCAGTTCCACGCGCTCCTCTTCGGCCGAAAGTTCGCC
>JADBON010000145.1:0-4196 GCA_015656305.1 Alistipes sp. | reverse complement strand
GCCCTTCTGCAACGAAGCAAAGGTCTTACCGTGACGTACATAAGGGCCAAACTTACCAACACCAACCATCAACGGCTCGCCATCCAACTCACCGAGGTCGCGTGGCAAGGCGAACAACTCCAACGCCTCCTCCAAGGTAATAGACTCAATGAGCTGTCCCTTCTTCAACGACGCAAACTGTCCCTTACCGCCATCCTCATTCTCGAGCTCTACCATAGGGCCGTAGCGACCAATACGTGCCTTGACGATACAACCGCTCTTAGGGTCTGTACCCAACACACGCACCGACTGCACACTGCGGTCGCTCTGCGTGCCTACGGCCTTATCAACCAAGAGGTGGAATGGATCGTAGAAGTCACGAATCATATCTGTCCAGGCGATATCGCCCTCGGCAACGCGGTCGAACTCCTTCTCGACATTTGCCGTAAAGTGGTAGTCCATAATTGACGAGAACTGTGTCTCGAGGTAGTCGTTAACAACCATACCTATATCGGTTGGTGCCAAGCGATTCTTCTCCTTGCCGTAGCTCTCCGTAACCATCTTCTCCGAAATCTTATCTCCTGTAAGCGTAAGCTGCAACGTCTGACGCTTCTGGCCCTCGCGGTTCTGCTTCACAACATAGCCACGATTGATAATCGTAGTAATAGTAGGAGCATAGGTTGAAGGACGACCAATACCCAACTCCTCGAGGCGCTTTACGAGTGCCGCCTCGTTATATCGTGATGGTGCTACGCTATAACGCTCCTGCGCCGTGATAGTCGTAGAAAGCACCTTATCGCCAACATTCATCTTTGGCAGGATACCACCCTCGCCCTCATTCTGTGCATCCTCCTCGACAGACTCCGAGTAGAGGCGCATAAAGCCGTCGAAACGTACAACCTCACCTGTGGCTACGAACTGCTCCTTGCGACGCTCAAGGTCAACAACGATAGTCGTTCTATCCAACTCGGCAGGTACCATCTGCGATGCTATGGTACGCTTCCAGATAAGGTCATAGAGTTTCTTCTCGGCCGCTGTACCCTCAATCTCGTGACGCTCGATGTACGAAGGACGGATAGCCTCGTGAGCCTCCTGCGCACCCTTCGACTTGGTCTTGAAGTTGTGAGGGTATGAGTACTTCGCACCAAAGAGGCGAGTAATCTCGTTCTTACACTGCGTGATGGCCATCTGCGAGAGGTTCACAGAGTCGGTACGCATATATGTGATAAGACCCTGCTCGTAGAGCTTCTGCGCTACGGACATAGTCTGCGACACGCTCATACCAAGTTTACGACCAGCCTCCTGCTGAAGTGTAGAGGTGGTAAATGGTGGCGCTGCGAAGCGCTGCATAGGCTTCTCCTCGGCCTTTGTAACGGTGAAGTTCTCGCCGATGCAGTCGCGAAGGAACTGCTCCGCCTCCACACGTGTGGCAAATGCCTGTGACAATGTAGCCTTGAAGAGTGTCTTTGAGGCATCCTCCTGGGCGTAGAACTGTCCTACAACGCGGTACTGCGCAACAGAGTTATGAGCAATAATCTCGCGCTCACGCTCCACGATAAGACGTACCGCAACACTCTGCACACGACCAGCCGAGAGTGCTGGGCGCACCTTCTTCCACAACACTGGCGAGAGCTCGAAGCCCACCAAGCGGTCCAAGACACGGCGTGCCTGCTGTGCGTTTACGAGATTTAGGTCGATAGTACGTGGATTCTCGATAGCATCGAGGATAGCACGCTGCGTAATCTCGTGAAAAACAATACGTTTAGTCTGCTCGATAGGCAACTGAAGCACCTTTGCCAAGTGCCACGCAATAGCCTCTCCCTCGCGGTCCTCATCGGATGCCAACCACACGGTCTTCGCCTCACGTGCCAAACGCGAAAGCTCGTCTACAACTTTACGCTTATCTTCAGGTATCTCGTATATTGGTTCAAACTGATTATCGAGGTCTACACCGAGCCCCTTCTTTGCCAAGTCGCGGATATGGCCAAAGCTCGACTTAACCATAAAGCCCTTACCCAGGAACTTCTCGATGGTCTTGGCCTTGGCTGGAGACTCAACAATCACTAAATTCTCTTGCATCACAAATATCTCTTTTACTCTTGCAAAAATAGTTCAATACTCTTAATCTACGATGGTATAGGTCAACTCCAACTTTATAGGAGCCACACCCTTCTGGCCATTCACCTCACCATCCATACCATAAATCGCCTGACGCTTGAAGCCATAAAGCGAGTAGGCCTCAGGGGCGAGATAGAAGCGGCGAAGCGACATATAGTCATCATCCGAAGCAAACTTCTCGAAATCAACCTTGCCACTCTCATCGACATAATCCGACGCTGCGTTAATCAACGACTGCAAATATATCGAGATATCCATCTTGTAGCAGGCCAACGAGCGATTCAAGTAACCATCGTAGTTGAGCTTCGTGCTGCTTGTCTCGACGGTATACATATAGTCGGTTATGGCAATCAACCTGTTATAGCTGGTATAGCATCCCAATCTTGACATCGAAGCGTCCAAAATAGGGGTGATAGTACCTGGCTCAAGGATGTTGTAATCGTAATCCGAGCCCTCGAGGTAGACCGACATCATAGCCTGATTAACAGAGACAACAGCATTCTTACCCGCAGAGGTTACTATATCTGCCAAATCCTGAATGAAGGCATCGGTAAACTCCACCTCGGTAACTACGCCACCCATACCATCTACGTAGCACGTAGTGAGCAACTCCTCGGTATCAACCTTCGAAGAGCTGAAGTCGTGCTTCACACTGTTAATCGACACGCCTCCCGCATCCAAATCGTAGAGGTCAGGGTCGAGGTAGAGGTTATAGACCATATAGGTAGTATCGCGGATAATCGTAGGATCCTCCTCATAGCGACCACGGGCGTAGAGCAAAAGTGCGGTATTCTCCAAGTCGGTAGCCAACATAAGACCATTAGAACCCTCTTTTGGCTTGATGTAGATACCCCTAACCTGCTCCAAGAACTTCGCCTCGTTGCCATCAACATAGATGCTATCGAGGTCGAGGGCAAGGCCATTCTTCTTCTCATCATCGAGGTCGGTAGTAAGCATAAGGCGTGAGATATACTCTGCCGTAGCTGGCGTAGACTCCAGACGCACATCGCTATTCTTCGGATTGGACATATCGCCAACATAAATCTCGCGCTCCTGGTCAGGGAACGTAAACTCGAAGATAGGCTCCGCGGAGATATAAGGCGTAGGATCGAAGTTGATGAAGAACGTCGTATCCTTATCCTCTGGTAGATTAAAGTAGTCGTTCGAGATAATCTCGTAGACCTCGAAGCGGCACTTCTGTGTAGTATCGCCGTGATAGTCTGTGATATACAACGACAATAACATAGAGTCATAGATAGGTCGGTAGCCCCAGCCACGTCCCTCGGGGAGTGACAAACTGAAGACCATCTGTGACATAAAGCCCGCCTCGCGCGTACCATATATATCACTATGCTCACAGCCGAAGTAACCCTTACGGATATTCGACGAGAGGATAGAGTCGGTCTGGTAAAGGCGTGTTGTCGTAAGGGCACACTCCCTCTCGGTGTCGCCATCCTTGACCTTACCCAACTCATAGACACGTCGTTTGAGTGTCATATTCTGGTCGGTAGGGACAAACTCCGCACCCATCGAATAATCTACCTCTGTGGTGCAACCTACAATGCTAAACACAGCAAGGAGCATCACAGCAATATGAAGTATCCTTCTATAATTCGTCATAGAACTTCTTGTAATTATCGAAGACCTCCTTATCGTCACCTGCCTGATAGTCGAGAACCTTCTTGCCACGGCTACGTGCGTACTCGATAATCTCGGCATCGGCATTTGGCGAGGTCACAATTATGCCATCTGCATAATCAATAACGAAACGGTATAGGTTTTGGTATGATGGCTCCTCCAAAATAGACATCTGGCTATCCATAATACCCTCCTCCTCGAGTTTCTGCTTGAACTCCTTTGCAAGCTCACCCTCGAACTTATCGTCCGACAACGACAACACAATCTTCACATCACGGAAGAGAGGATCGTCATAAAATACCTTCTTGAGGTACATCGGCGCAATAGCCGAGAACCATCCGTGGCAGTGAACGATGGTTGGCGACCAACGGAGCTTCTTAACGGTCTCGAGCATACCGCGTGCGAAGAATATCGCGCGGTCGTCGTTATCCTCGAACATATTACCCTCAGCATCGTGAAGT
>JADBON010000254.1:0-2602 GCA_015656305.1 Alistipes sp. | reverse complement strand
CTGACCGTCGTTGTCTACAAGCAGGACTTTGTCGAAGCTCAAGGTAGAGTTTTCCTCTCCCTGGAGACGGTGAACATAGAGCTTACGACCCTTCTCAGCCTTAAACTGCTGACCTGCGATCTCTACTATTACGTACATTTATCTAAAATTAATGTGTTTAGCGCGGCAAATATACAACAATATTTCTATTCTACAAAGAGTTTCGACATCCTTTTTAAACTTTTACGCGCATTTTTGCCTGTGGCATAATTTTAGCCTCTCGAAAATCGTTGTTCGAATAGCAACTTATTAATTGCAAATATCGAAACTTTTTCGTAACTTTGAAAAAAATGTAACGACAATGATGCACCAAGAGTCCCGAGTTGTTGAGTACCCACACACCTCTAACGACATAGAGCCAAAGACCAGAGAGTATCTCCTTGAGCAACAGCTCAATGCCGCAGTGCGTGCAGGTGCCGCGATTATGAAGATATACAAGCATAGCGACGACTATGATGTAGAGCTTAAGAGCGACCACACGCCCATCACCATTGCTGACCGTGTTGCGCACAACACCATAAAAGAGGCTCTCGGACAAACACGTATCCCTATCCTCTCGGAGGAGGGACGCGAGATGCTCTATGAGGAGCGCCGCAACTGGGAGCTATTCTGGTTGGTAGACCCGCTGGATGGCACCGTGGAGTTTATCAAGGGCAATAATGAGTTTACGGTAAACATAGCGCTTATGCTTAATAATATATGTATCAGCGCCATTGTCTATGTCCCCTACCACCACAAGATGTATATCGCCGAGCGTGGCTTCGGAGCGTGGGTAATGTACGATGTTGCACCTTTGGAGGATGCACACTACACTTATTCGGATATTCACGCCAATATCCATCAGCTTCCATTGGAGTTAGCCGAGCATAGCAACTATCGCGTTGCTGTTTCGCGCTCACATCAAACGTCTGAAACACATCAACATATCGACACTCTTCGCACCGAGCATCCCGACCTTGAGATTATCGAGCAGGGAAGCTCCTATAAGTTCTGCCTTCTGGCCGAAGGTACGGTCGATTACTATATTCGCACCACAACAACCTCGGAGTGGGACACCGCCGCAGGAGAACTTATCCTCTCTGAGTCGGGAGGCCTCACAAGCGCCTACCCTACTGGCGAGCCACTACTATATAATAAGGAGTCGCTCGACAATCCGTGGTTCGTAGCCAAGAGAGTTTAATAATCCACCTATCTCATCGTTTTTCTCAATACGTCGTTCGGTTTTATCTGTTTGATAGATTCGAAAAGTTGCTCTATTTTTGCAGTACGAAAAGAGAGTAATAACTAAAAACAGATAAAAATATGTCAGCTATACATTTAACAAAGGGTGGTTTTGAGAATCGCATTGCCAATATTGCAGATATGGCTAACGGTTGGAACTTTAAGGGCTCGAAGCCTGCGATAATAGACTTCTACGCATCGTGGTGTGGTCCTTGTCAGCGACTTTCGCCAATCATCGACGAGCTTGCGGAGGAGTACGCGGATAAGGTAGACATCTACAAAGTGAACGTTGATGACGAGGCAGAGCTTGCAAAGTTATTCCGCGTGCGCTCAATTCCAACTCTTGTATATATCCCTATGGGTGAAACGCCTATTATTCAGGCGGGTGGAAAGACAAAGGGCAAACTTAAGGAGATTATCAACTCGACACTCCTCAAATAGGCCCCACGTAATAGATTAGATTAGTTAAGTATAAGTGTTTGTTTGGTGAAAGAGGTTGTCCACGAACTTTGTGGGCAACCTCCTCTATTTATAACTTAATTGCGAATTTCTTGAGTCGCTCATCAATCATCTCATCGGGGATGATGCTCTTTATGGCATCGGCAAGAATATTGAGCATTCGCTGACGCACAAAGTCGCGACGTACGACAAATGCCACCTCACGGCCAGGCACAGGGTTATACAATTCACGCACATTATTACGGCTCGCATCACTCATAAGTTGTAGCTGAAGCTCTGGGATAATCGTATAACCGCCATTCTCATCCACGATACGCATCAGCGTCTCGATGCTTCCCGCAGCGTAGATTGACACCGATGAGATATCACGCACACAGAATGGGAACTGCTCTACATTTGGGCAGTAACTCTCACCCAACACCCATATATCATCCGCACGAAGAGTCTGCGTATCAAGACTCTGCGAGCCATACAAATCACACTCCGAAGAGACATACGCCACGTATCGCTCCTTAAAGATAGGTATCTCCAAAAGGTTTTCCTCCGCCACGGGCATTGCCAAGATAGCCACATCCAACTCCGCACGCTGCAACTTCGCCTTCAGAGTCTCAACACGAGCCTCCTCAACGTGAAGCACTACATCGGGATGGTTCTTCTGCATATAGCTAAAGAGACGTGGTAGGATAAACGGCGCAATAGTCGAAGCCACACCAAGCGAGATATTACCTACCGCCAACTCCTTATGCGTCGATACAAGCTCCTCCATCTGCGAGGCGTTGTACAATACCACACGTGCCTGCGCGATAATCTCCCTACCAAGCGCCGTAGGCTCAATAGGATGGCACGCACGGTCAAAGATTACAACATCTAATTCCGTCTCGAG
>JADBON010000086.1:0-5652 GCA_015656305.1 Alistipes sp. | reverse complement strand
GTTGCTCTTTTGCTTATAACAATCGTTTTATAAATCTAAATAATCGGTATGGCATATAACGGAACGGAAGATCGAGCCACGTAGGTGAGGTCACCACAGAGCGACGATGCGAAAAGGCATACAACGAGTCACGCCCGTGATAGCGTCCCATACCCGAATGGCCTACACCACCAAACGGAAGATGCTCATTGGCGATATGCATTATCGTGTCGTTTATACATCCACCACCCGACGAGGTCTGTTCAAACACCCCGCGTGCTACGCTCTCCTCAGCAAATACGTACATCGCCAACGGCTTCTCCCTGTCGAGGATAAACTCCACCGCCTCCGTAACGCTCTCGATGGTTATCATCGGCAGCACAGGGCCAAATATCTCCTCACGCATCACCGCACTATCTGGCGCCACGTTATCCAGCAACGTAGGCTCGATGTATCGCTCCTGGGCATCAGTCATACCTCCCGCAACGATATCGCCACACGCGAGATACCCCGCCACACGCTCGAACGCCCTATCCGTTACCATACGAACATAATGCTCACTACGGCGCACATCCTCGCCGTGAAGCTCGGCGATGGCACGTCGGAATGCCACAACAAACTCCGCCTTAACATCCTTATGTATAAGCAGATAGTCAGGCGCAATGCAGGTCTGTCCTGCATTGAGAGTCTTACCCCACGCGATGCGCTTTGCCGCCAACGACACATCAGCACTCCTATCCACTACCACAGGGCTCTTACCTCCAAGTTCGAGGATTACGGGCGTTAGATTCTCCGCCGCAGCACGCATCACAACACGTCCCAAATCGGGCGAGCCTGTGAAGAATATAACATCGTAACGCTCCTTAAGTAGCGCCGTGTTGACATCACGATTTCCCTGCACAACGGCAACATACTCCTCATCGAACAACTCTGTAATAAGTTTACCTAAAACCTCCGCAACGTGAGGTACATAGGGCGAGGGCTTCAGCACGGCAGTACATCCCGCCGCGATAGCTCCAATAAGCGGATTTAAGAGCAACTGTACGGGGTAGTTCCACGGCGCAATGATAAGCGCAACGCCAAGGGGCTCGGTGAGAATCTCGCTACGCGATGGGAACATCTTCAACGGCGTAGATTTCTTGGATGGCGCTGCCCACCCCTTAAGGTGCTTTAGGAAGTTATCAATCTCGGCAATGATGATACTTATCTCGGTAAGATAAGCCTCCTCGTATGACTTATGAAGGTCGCGGTAGAGAGCCTCGGTAAGCTCTCGCTCATACTTCACAACGGCATCGCGTAACTTACCAAGCATAGCCAAGCGATAATCAATGGCCAAGGTTTTATGGCTACGGAAAAACTGGCGCTGCTGTGCAACTATCTCTTGAATCTTTTTCTCGGGAGTATTCGTAATCATAACCGTATCTCTATAATTATAATGCCAAAGATACAAAAAAAGTTATGATGTTACAACACTTCGCACGCTTCAAAGTGGGAGTACGTGCTTGTAGTAGAAGCATCTAATGATGCCAAAGATACAAAAAAGTTATGATGTTACAACACTTCATAAAAAAGTGCGAACGGAGAAGTTCCATTCGCACTCTATTATAGTAAGTAGGTACGCCCTACTATTTCGATGTCATAATACGCAAAATCATTGCGTCGGTGTGAGTCATTGCATCACGACCAATATCGGTAAGGTTGCGGATGGTCTTATCCACATCATCGTCGATGATACCCTCAACCGACTTCACGCAACGGTTGTTCATAGCCATAAGTGCCGAAACAACAGCTGTCGACACACCCGAAGCGCACTTCATAGCGCACGAAGGCTTCGCACCATCGCAAATCATACCCGCAAGGTTAGCAATCATATTCTTAACCGCGAAGGTAACCTCCTCGTAACCACCACCCATAAGGTAAGTGATACCGCAAGATGAACCCGTAGCCGCTACGACGCAACCACAGAGAGCCGAAAGACGACCAAGGCTCTGCTTGATGTAGATTACGGTAAGATGTGAAAGGATAAGCGAGCGAATAGTCTGCTCCTCGGTAGCACCTATCTGCTCGGCATATACTGCAACAGGAACTGTAGATGTAAGGCCCTGATTACCACTACCAGAGTTACTCATAACAGGAATCATCGCACCCGCCATACGCGCATCACACGCCGCAGTTGTCATACCAACAATCTGACAGTGAAGCGTATCACCCATCACATTGCGCTCCGACTCCGAACGGAAGAGCTTTCCAATAGCGTGGCCATACTCTCCCTTGAGCGACTCGTATGCCGCGTTCATATTCAAGCGCTTCGCCTCGAGGATAAAGTTCAACTCCTCAAGCGGTGCAGTCATTGCAAAGTCCCAAACTCGCTTCAAGGTCAACTCTGGGTCCTTAACCTCGGCCGTAGGAGCAGCATTACTCTCCGCCGCACCAGCCTCGGCACTAAAGAGTGTCTCACCGCAACGTGACACGTGTACGAAGCGTGTGTGGCCACCCGAGATGATTGCCATAGCGCTTGCGCCACCTGCGAATACCTCAATCTCGATATACAGCTTCTCGGTGATGTTATACTTAAGGTCCACGTCGATGCGCTTCTCCTCAATCATCTTCTTACCCTCCTCTACGGCTGCGGCATCGGCATTCTTCAACACCTCGAGTTCATACTCCGACTTACCAATCAAAGCTCCGAGAGCCATAGCGATAGGAAGACCTGTCATACCTGTTCCAGGGATACCCACACCCATAGCATTCTTCAAAACGTTAGCACTTAGGCGTGCCTCGATACGCTCTGGGCGACAACCCAAAGTCTCGGTAGCCTTAGCAACACATAGCGCAACGGCGATAGGCTCGGTACAACCTATGGCTGGGATAATCTCGCGATTCATAAGAGCGATAATCTCCTTACGCTCCTCGGCAGTAAATGTGTAATTCATAGATATATCGTTAGTTCGGTTATTATTTTCTAAAGTTTAATCACACGAAGGTACACAATTTCTCGCGAACTACAAAATCGCAAACCTATTTTTTAACACTACGGCAACTTTTTTGTTTCTTCGTTTTGATAATATTTATATTATCCGTATCTTTGAAGGATAGAAATTAATAACAATTAACAAAATATTTTCAGTTATGGCAGGTAAAGTACCTACTCCACACATTGGAGCACAGTATGGCGAAATTGCCGATAGAGTGATTATGGCTGGCGACCCTTTGCGCGCAAAGTTTATGGCCGAGAATTTCTTGGAGGATCCCGTTCAGTATAACAACGTTCGCGGTATGCTCGGCTTCACAGGAACATACAAAGGTAAGCGCGTATCGGTACAGGGACACGGTATGGGTATCCCTTCGATTGGTATCTACACCTACGAGTTGTTTAACTTCTACGACGTGAAGCGCATCATCCGCTGTGGCTCGGCTGGCGCTTACGACCCATCGCTTAAGCTCGGTGACGTTGTATTCGGTATGGGTTCTTGCACCGACTCGAACTATGGCGCACAGTTTAACCTTCCAGGTACGTTTGCCCCTATCGCCGACTTCGAGCTATTGCGTGCTGCAGCAGCAAAGGCCGAGGAGTTGGGCATCGACTACAAGGTGGGTAATATCCTTGCCAGCGACGTGTTCTATGGCGACGATGCAGAGAGCTGGAAGCAGTGGCAGAAGATGGGCGTGATGGCAGTTGAGATGGAGGCTACGGCACTCTATATGAATGCGGCACGTGCGGGCAAGAGTGCACTCTGCATCTGCACCATTTCCGACTCGTTGGTACACGGCACTGCCTGCTCTGCCGAGGAGCGCCAGACATCGTTCACAAATATGATGAAGATTGCATTCGACATCATCTAATATCGCAACGTAGCACAAACTTATAGAAACAAAAGCATAAATGAATAAAATCGTAAGAAACCTATTTATGGCCGTTGCGGCACTTGTGACAGTGGCTACTACGGCTGTTGCACAGGACCTATCATCGCAGCGCGGTGAGTCGCAGGATTTGGGAGGTCTTTATGGCGAGAAACTCGACCACGGAGGCATAATCATTAACCCTACACCACAGGAGATCAGAGTAATGCGCTCTATGCCGCTGGATGTTAAGGGTGGCGTAGCACTCAAGGGCAAGGCCAAGGAGTTTGCCTCGGACATCGACTTCTTGAAGCATAATAAGAAGGGTGTAAAACTTACCATCAACTATGGTAAGAAGGCGATTAGCGATGAGCAGCTTGCTGCGAAGCGCACCCCATATACCCTTACTATTGCCCCTAACGGCATCACCATCAATGCTATTGATAAGTTGGGCGTGTTCTACGGCATCCAGACCTTGCGCCAGATTGCCGAGAGTCCTGCGGCAGAGGATGGCTCATTGCCAGCCGTAAGCATCGTAGATTGGGCAGATTTGCAGTATCGTGGCGTAGTGGAGGGCTTCTATGGCACACCTTGGTCACACGAGACACGCCTCTCGCTCATCGACACCTACGGTCGCTATAAGATGAACTACTATGTCTATGGTCCGAAGGATGACCCTTACCACAGCTCTCCTTACTGGCGTGAGCCTTACCCAGCGGATGAGGCAAAGCAGATTAAGGAGTTGGTAGAGGCTTGTAACCGCAACCGCGTACACTTTGTGTGGGCCGTGCATCCTGGCAAGGATATTAAGTGGGAGGAGTCTGATATTCAGAACCTTCTCCGCAAGTTCAACGCTATGTATGACCTTGGCGTACGTGCCTTTGCGGTACACTTCGACGATATCGAGGGCAATGGCACAAACCCTTACTACCAGACCGAGTTGATGAACATCCTCAACGATGATTTCGTGAAGGTTAAGGGCGACGTAGAGCCACTTATTGTATGCCCTACGGAGTACACACGCCTCTGGGCAAACCCTACCGAGCGTGGTAGCTTGATGGTTTATGGTAAGGAGCTTGACCCTTCGGTAGATGTATTCTGGACTGGTGATGCGGTATGTAGCGATATGACACCACGCACTATGGAGTGGATATCGTCACGCATCCAGCGCCCAGCACTCTTCTGGTGGAACTTCCCTGTTACCGATTATGCTCGCCATATCGTGATGCAGGGCCCTGTATATGGTCTTTCGCCACTTCTTACAGATAAGGAGACGCGCGGCCTTGTGAGCAACCCTATGGAGCACGGCGAGGCTTCAAAGTTGGCGCTATATAGCGTTGCGGACTACTCTTGGAACACCGAGGCGTACAACCCTATCGACAGTTGGGAGCGTGCGTTGGAGGCTCTCGCACCAGAGGTTTACGAGTGGTACCGTCTCTTCGCCATCCACTCTTGCGATACGGAGAGTGGCTACCGCCGTTACGAGTCGTGGGAGACCGAGACCTTCGGCTTCGAGGATTACACTGCGGAGCTCTCGGCAAAGTTGATGGAGGAGCTTAAGCGCATTGAGGAGACCCCTGCAAAGATGGAGGAGATGAAGAATAAGGCGCTTTTGGAGGAGCTTCGCCCTTGGTTGGTGGAGTTTGGCAAGCTCGGCACACGTTGCCGCAAGGCGTTGGAGATGTTGGATAAGTATATGCAGAGCCCCGAGGAGAAGAAGTTTGAGGGCTTCTGGGATGCTTACGTTGGCAACCTTATGACACTTAAGGAGATTGAGATGTATGACGCTCATCGCGTTGGCACTATGAAACTTAAGCCTTTCTACGAGCGTGT
>JADBON010000207.1:0-3146 GCA_015656305.1 Alistipes sp. | reverse complement strand
TATGACATATTACCCAATACCCCTCGAAACCTTATGTTTAATAAGGTCCCATACATTCAAGCAAAAATAGATGGACTTCCCACAACGATACTTTGGGATACGGGTAGTAATAAGTCATCCATAGAGCCACATTTCTACAATACGCATCGTGACCAGCTACCAGCGACAAGTAAGCACGGCCGTAAGCGTGGAAAGACAGCAACAGGCAAAACCAGCAGACTCAAATACGCCATTTTGCCACTAATTGAGCTCACCGTCGGAGATAAAACAGGCAAGATGAATAGTCTCTATATGATTGAGGATATGCCTCACTCGGAGTTGATGGGTGTACCCTTTGATGCAACATTAGGTGCTGTACCCCCCCGTAGAATTTAAACGACTGATAATCAATTTCAGTGAGATGTATTTTGTGGTACAGTAATGTACTGAGTGTGATTACAAAAGCGACAATCGGTGTAAAAGGTTTGGACACTCGGCGTTTTTGATGTAATTTTGTGAAGGGAAAGGAGATATTTTTTATGGCAAAATTCGGCAACAAGTTGTTGTCGAATTTGCGAATACAAAAACTGCAATGATATAATTCGACATCAACTTGGTGGCGAAATAGGAATAAGTAAATATGGCAAAGTCAGGTAAACTCTTAATTGTTGATGATAACCGTTCGATACTCTCGGCGGTGAAGTTGCTCACCGAATCATTTTTTGAGGAGGTGCTGACACTGCCATCTCCTAACACCTTGATTTCCACCTTACAGAAGGCTGCTCCCGATGTGGTGCTCCTCGATATGAACTTTCACGCCGGCATCAATACGGGCAATGAGGGCTTGTATTGGCTCAAAGAGGTGCTGTCGAAATTCCCCGAAACCAAAGTTGTGCTCTTCACTGCTTATGCCGATATTGAGTTGGCAGTGCGTGCTATGAAGGAGGGTGCTTTCGATTTTGTAGTCAAGCCGTGGGATAATGCCAAACTTATTACTACGCTCCAAAATGCCTACAAGACAGCCAAAGGTAAGGCAAAGAAGCCAACCAAGACGCAGACCACCGAGCCACAAGCGGAGATGTACTGGGGCGAGAGTGCGGAGATGAAGCGTGTAAGGCAGATGGTCGAGCGTGTGGCCATCACCGATGCCAATATTCTGCTTACGGGCGAGAACGGCACGGGTAAGGAGGTGCTTGCACGTGAGATTCACCGCCAGTCGGCACGCTGTCGCAAGGCGATGGTGTCGCTCGATATGGGTGCCATTCCCGATACACTCTTTGAGAGCGAGCTGTTTGGCCATACCAAGGGTGCTTTTACCGATGCTCGCACCGATAGGGAGGGAAAGTTTGAGACCGCCAACGGCTCAACGCTCTTTATGGATGAGATTGGTAACCTGCCACTCCATCTGCAAGCCAAGATGCTCGCTGTACTGCAAAATCGTGCGGTAACACGCCTCGGAGCAAATGAGGCTACGCCCGTAGATATTCGCCTTATCTCGGCAACCAACCGCGACCTGCACGAGGCAGTGACGAAAGGAGAGTTTCGCCAAGATTTGCTCTTCCGTATCAATACTATCCATATCCACATTCCGCCCCTGCGTAACCGTAAGGAGGACATTGTACCTCTTGCCGAGCAATTTATCGAGCGCTACGCTCAGAAGTATGGCAAGGCGGGTTTGATGCTCTCGGATGATGCTGCGGAAAAGCTCAAAAATCACTCGTGGGAAGGTAATATCCGCGAGTTGCAGAATACAATTGAGAAGGCTGTAATTATGTGCGACGGCGATATTATCTCGCCCGACCACCTCGAATTGCGCACCACCCAACGCCCACTAAACGAGAGCCAGACGCTCGAAGAGATGGAGCGTCAGACCATCGCCAATGCCATAGCGCAATGTGGCGGCAACCTCTCGCAGGTGGCACAGCAGCTCGGCATTACACGCCAAACACTCTACAACAAGATTAAACGCTACGGCTTGTGAAACGACAGCAGAACATACCTTACGGCAAAATTGGTGCATACGCAGCGGTCATTATCCTGATGGCCGCTTTGTCGGGATATGTATGGGCGACCAACCGCCACACACACCTTATTGCCACTATTCCGATTATCATTTTCTGCCTCTTCCGACTCTTCCGTATCTACAACGAGCTGATCGAGCGACTGATGTTTGTATTTAACGCCGTGCAGAACGATGATTACTCATTCCGCTTTACCGAAAATCCCAATATCACACGCCACGCACTGGTCAATCAATCGCTCAACCGCATCAAGGAGGTGATGGACAATGCCAAGATGCAGATTCGCGAGCGAGAGAAGTACTTTGAGCTGATTATGGAGTGCGCGGGTATCGGTATCGTTACCGTGATGGAGAACGGCACGGTGGCGCAGACCAACTCAAAGGCGCTCCGCATAGTGGGTATGGAGCGACTAAACCATATCGACCAGCTGCGAATACTGAGCGAGGAGCTTTGCGAGGCTATGCACCGCATTGAGCCGGGTGCACAGCTGACCGCACGCTTCGCCACCGAGATTGGCGACCAAAACTTGGTGCTGAGCTGTTCGGCAATGGAGTTCGGGGGCAAGCAATTGAGGGTTATCTCTATCGGCAATATCCACGAAGAGTTGGATCGTAAGGAGGTGGAGTCGTGGGAGAAACTCACGCGCATCCTTACGCACGAGATTATGAACTCGCTTGCGCCTGTAACCTCTATCAGTCATACGCTACTCTCATCATCGGGCGATGCTGAGACAATGCGACAAGGCTTGGAGACAATACACGCAACCTCGGACCGTCTGCTTCGCTTTGTCGATTCGTTCCGTGCCGTAACGCGCATCCCGGCACCGCAGAAAGCACCGTTTTACTTCTCGGAGTTGGTTGCGGAGTCGCTGTCGCTCATTCCGCACGAGGGTATCGAGGTCGAAACGAGTATCGAGCCTGAAAATACGATGCTCTTTGCCGACCGTGCGCTGATGTCGCAGGTGATGGTCAACCTACTGAAAAATGCTGCCGAAGCACTCTTGACGCAGGACTGCGACCGTAAAATCACCATCCGCTCAACGATTGACGCTGAGGAACGCATCCAAATCGAGATTACAAACAACGGCTCGGCAATCCCTGCCGAAGTCACCGAAAATATCTTCACGCCATTCTTCACGACCAAAAC
>JADBON010000198.1:0-3355 GCA_015656305.1 Alistipes sp. | reverse complement strand
TAAGCAAAGTCGTAAGGCGAGCCTGAAAGGTCCTGAATATAAGGGGTTATGCCCTTGCCATATACACCATTCATATAGATGTCAACCCAGCGACCAATGTCGATATGACCACTTAGCTGAACGCCCCAACCAAGCTGCGTGGTATTCTCTCCAGTGTGGTTGTTATGAAGGTACATATCGCGTATTACGCCCGATACGCGGATGTGGCTTGAGCGATTCTCGCCCCACGCATACTGCAAGTAAGCAATACCATCGGGTACACGCTGGTAGATAGGCGAGTAGTGCTCACCATAAGTACCATTAACCGATGGCATCTCGGCTGCTACACCAACTGTGAAGTGGTTGTGGAAGAAGTTGTACTCATAGCGTATCATCTCGTTGAAGGCGAAGTTATAGGCATTAGGGCCCTGAAAGTCAACGGTCATAGGTGCTGCGTTAAGGTCGCAGAAGGTTGTCACATCACGACCGATGGTTAAACCCTTGAAGCTAACATAAGCCGAGCGGAGACGTGGAAGATATGAGAACTGCTCGCCACCTCGGAAGTCCATATCTGTGTAGATTACCACGCGGCCGAGCATCTCATTCTTAACCACGGCCTTGAGGAATAGTCGAGATGTAGAGGCGTCCATCATCACACGCTGGCGATTTGCATAGCCCTTCGACATTGGAATGTCGTATGGGATAAAGTCGATGTTGCCCATCGCACCGTCGAAATCGTAGCTTGTGCGGAGATTCACGAAGCCACCAATACCCAACGCAAACTTATTATCCTGCGTGGAGAAGATAAACTGCGGATTTGCGGCCTGCTGGAAGCCGTGACGATGTGTTTCGGTGAAATCATCGACAACCTTCTGGTGGTGAGTCTCGCAGGCTCTCTTATCCTTAATTGTCATATATACCGTCGGCGTGTACTCCTCCACTTCGTAGTATATACTCTGTGCAAATAGGGTTGATGAGCCAATGGCCAACCCAAGAATCGATGCAATGATAAGTCTAATTCGTTTCATAAACAATTGTTTTTAGTTAAAAAATGAATTCACATCGACTCCAAACAAGTTATATGCCAAAACCGAGGAAATAAATTTTTCTGCAATGAGGCGTTTTTGTGCGCGATATTTGATGGAGTTCAACAAAAAAAAGAGTAAAGCGATGAGATGGTGTGTACTAATATTTATTCTACTAGGCATATGTCCCGTTGTGGCACAGCAGGATATGACTTTCGAGAAAGCTTTGTTGACAATGCTTGAAAATAGTAAACTTATTAAGAGTGAGCAATATAGTATTGATGCTGCTTATAATGAACTACGTGCTGCAAAGGGCTTGCGGTGGCCAAAGATTGATGCTGTTGGTTCGGCTGTGCTTATGCAGAAGGATGTGGATATAGATTTTGGAGGCGCGAAGGGTGTTGTGACGCAGGCGGTAAATCAGTTGATTAGCGATGGTGTAACGAGTGGGCTACTCCCCTCGGATGTAGCTTCGCTTCTTAATTCGGGTATCGAACCACTGCGCTCGCTCGATTGGCGCTATACTCTTCAGAAACGCTTTGTGGGTGTTGTCGGAGCGTCGCTTACGGTGCCAATCTATATGGGTGGGCGCATTAATATTGCCAATCGCGCTGCACGTATCACTTTAGATGCCGCAACTTATAGTCTTGATGCTACGGAGAGTAGACTACTTACGGAACTTGTTGAGCGCTACTTCGGGGTTGTCGTGGCGCAGCATCTTTGCGAGGTGAGGGCCGAGGTGCGAGATGCTATATCCAAACACCTTTCTGATGTTATGGAGATGGAAAAGGAGGGTGTTGTAGCACATAGCGCAGTTGTGTTTATGCAGTATAAACTTGCGGAGGCGGAGCGCGATTTAAGTGATGCTAATAATAAATTGCACGTTGCAAAGCTTGCTCTAAACAATGCAGTTGGGGTAGATGAAAGTGTAAATCCCATAGATAGAATTTTTCTATGTAAAAATATTTATAGCGTTGATTACTATGCTGATATGGCATCTTCGCTTAATCCAATTCTATGTGAGGCACGACTTGGTAAGCAACTCTCCGAGGAGGGGGTTCGTTTGGCTCGTGCTGCGCTACTTCCAGAGGTTGTGGCGATGGGTGCTGGAAGTATATATAGCTATCAGCTAAACAGCTCTATTCCGCGATGGAGTATAGGAGTTGGTATTCGCATTCCGCTCTTTGATGGACTTGGTAAGGAGTATAGATATAAGGCTGCAAAGAGTGAATTGCAGAGTTTTGAAAAGTATGTTGAAAATGCTCAAAGTGAAATAATGCTACTTGTTGAAAAAGAGTATTATACATTTGAAAACACATTGTCAAATATTGCTACTGCAATGCAATCAATCGCGCTTGCCGAGACATATTATTACTCTACGAATGAGGGTTTTGTGGAGGGCGTTGTAGCTGCCTCGGAGCTGATGGATGCCTGTGTGGAGGTGGCTGGGGCAAAGGTTGAGTATCTTAATGCCGTATATGAAAATTGCCTCGCTTTAGCTCGCCTTTTAGAGGCTTCGGGATTAAGCGGTACGTTTATAAAATATATGAGTGATGGCGTAATAGTAGATATATAAAATACTTTATATAAAACTTATAATCATATGAAAATTAATATAAAACATACTATTTATATCATTATAGCGGTGTTGATTATAATAACCTGCGGTATCTTCTTATGGCGGTATCTTCACAACTTGAATCGCGCGGTTATAGAGGGTGTTGTGGAGTGTAGGACCTATCGTGCATCATCGAAATTAGCAGGACGCATAGACTCGCTCTTTGTGCGTGAGGGTGATTGGGTGGAGAAGGGGGAGTTGTTATACACCATTTCCACCCCTGAACTCGATGCAAAGTTGCAACAAGTGGCGGCATTGGAGGCTGCTGCAGAAGCGTTAAATCTCGAGGTTGAACGCGGAGTGCGTAAGGAGGAGATTACAGCAGTACGTAATATGTGGCAGAGAGCAAAGGCGGGTGAGGAGTTGGCGCAAAAGAGCTTCTATCGTATTAAGAATCTGTATGATAAGGGTATTGTGCCACGCCAGCAATATGATGAGGCTTTGGCAAATTATGAGGCTATGACCGCTGCTACGAAGGCTGCAAAGGCGGAGTATGATATGGCAGTGGAGGGTGCCACAAGGGAGCAGCGTATGGCTGTTGCTGCCAAGGTGCGAGAGGCGCAGGGTGCGGTAAATGAAGTGGAGGCTTATTTGCGTGATGCTAAGGTTTATGCGCCAGTTGCGGGGCGTGTTTCGAACGTTATATCCGAGCCTGGTGAGCTTATATCCTCGGGATATCCCGTAGTTACGATTCTCGATTTAAGCTATATGTGGGTGGTGTTCAATATTAAGG
>JADBON010000101.1:0-5288 GCA_015656305.1 Alistipes sp. | reverse complement strand
ATGCAGAGCGATATCGAGGGCTGCGCTACTTACGGTGGTCACGGCGAGCAGATGGCAGTATTCGGCAGCGCAGTAAAGATCGCTGGCCGCAACCTTACTGACATCATTGGCACAGAGGAGTTCCCAACTGAGGAGTGGGAGCAGATGAAGAAGGATGTAACACAGGGTGGTGCTGCTATCAACAAGCTTCGTGGTCGTTCATCATTCCAGAGCCCATCAAACCTCTCTGTAGAGATGATTCGCTCGGTAATGGGTGGTGAGCCATTCCGCTTCCCTGCTGGTACATACGTATCTAACGAGAAGTACAACCACATTATGATGGCTATGGACACTGTTCTCGACCAGAACGGTTGCTCATACAAGATGCCTGTAGGTACAGAGGAGGAGCTTGCAAAGCTCGACGCTTCTTACGCACACCTTTGCAAGATGCGTGATGAGTTGGTAACTTTGGGTATCGTTCCTGCTATCGAGGAGTGGTCAAAGATCAACCCTAACCTCTAATCAACCAAACACAATAATAAGGCAGGCGATAATGCCTGCCTTATTTATATTTACCCCCTAACACTAATATTATGAAGATAGCAGTTCCTACACGCGACGGCGTTATCGACGACCACTTTGGCCACTGCGCCTACTACACCATTTTCGACATCGAGGATAACCAGATTGTCGCAACCTCACGCCTTGAGTCACCACAGGGATGCGGTTGCAAATCGGGCATCGCTGCCGATATGGAGGCTATGGGCATCAGCGTTATGCTCGCAGGAAATATGGGCGAGGGTGCGAAAAATAAGCTCGAGAGCCACAATATTAAGGTTGTTCGTGGTTGCCGAGGCAATATCGAGATGGTTGTTCGCGCATACCTTATCGGTCTTATCAAAGATTCAGGCGAGGGATGCTCACATCACGAGTGCCATAGCCACGAATAGTATCGATATGTAAGTTGCTGATATACAATGGATGCAGAACTTTCGATAAAAAAGTATCGAAAAAAGTAGCCTAAAAATTTGCAGTTAGAAAAATAAGTTGTATATTTGCACCGCAATTCAGAGATATCTGATGCCCAGATGGCGGAATCGGTAGACGCGCTGGTCTCAAACACCAGTAGGTTCACCCCTGTGCCGGTTCGACCCCGGCTCTGGGTACTGAGAGAGAGGAACGGGAGTTTCTCTCTTTTTTTTATTTCTCAGGTCTAACATCAAGATATAAAAAAACAAGAGCCTATATCAAGACTCTTGTTTATATTAATCGGTAGGCACGACCTACTTCTCTTCTCTTTCAATCACAAAGACGCGATTCAAGATACCAATTGATACCGCTTCAGGTTCCTCATCAAAAGTGAGATATCCCACGCTACATACGAAGTAATCCTCTACGGTTAGTTGATTATCCAAATACCATCCGCCAAGACTTGAGCCAACCGCAGTGCTAAGATCTCCCAACCAAGAACCTTCCTCAAGATTCAACTCATTCAGCAACTCGGTATTAAGCGAATCCTCCAAAACCTCGGAATGTGCATTTTTATCAGGACACGTCAAAGCACATACACCTGCTACTACGAGCAAGAAAAAAAGTGTGTAAAGTAAGCCTTTCATAATTCGTTAGGTTTAAAGTTTAAACAAAGATAAAAAAATTTCGTTAATATCGCCATAATTATCTCCAAAATTTTTATTCCACGCGAGGTGATGAGTTGCAATATCCCTATTAAATCCGTAAATTTGCAAAAAAAGATAAGAACTATGAAACTTAATCGTATCGCAACAGTTATAGCCTTGATAATGGCGGGGTGTGCAGGGGTACCACACGAGAAGTATTACCAGCAGTATGTGGAGTTCCCAGCAGGGGCCACTGCCGAACAGAAGATTGAGTTGGCAGCCCACGTTGTACCATCTCCGCAGCAGTTGGAGTGGCAAGAGATGGAGCTTACGGCATTCCTACACTTCGGCATCAACACCTTTACGGGCAATGAGTGGGGAAGCGGTTATGACAACCCCAACCTCTTCAACCCTACGGAATTAGATTGCGAGCAGTGGGTACGCACTCTGAAGGATGGTGGCTTCAAGATGGCAATCCTAACGGCAAAGCATCACGACGGCTTTTGTCTATGGCCTACGGCGACCACCGACTACTCGGTAAAGAGCATCGAGTGGCGCGATGGAAAGGGCGATGTAGTGCGTGAGCTACGCGATGCGTGCGATAAATATGGCATTAAGTTTGGCGTTTACCTATCGCCTTGGGACCGCAATGCGCAGTGCTATGGCGACTCTCCAGCCTACAATAAGTTCTTCATCGAACAGCTAACTGAGCTACTCACAAACTATGGCGAGGTACACGAGGTGTGGTTTGACGGTGCGTGTGCCGAGGGCCCTAATGGACGAAAGCAGGTCTACGATTGGGAGGCAATACTTAAAACGATACGTACGCTGCAACCTAATGCCGTAACAGCAATTATGGGTTGTGATGTCCGCTGGGTAGGTAACGAGGGTGGCCTTGGCAGAGCAACAGAGTGGAGCGCTACAGTGATAGCACCAGGCTCATACACTCATAAGAAGGCAGCGAACGAGGCCCTCGGAGTGGAGGAGATGTCGAAAGATTTGGGAAGCCGTGAGCTTGTTGCAAAGGCTAATGAGATATACTGGTACCCTTCGGAGGTTGATGTTTCGATACGCCCAGGATGGTTCTACCACGCGGAGCAGGATTCTCAGGTGCGCTCGTTGGCAAACCTTGTAAATATATACTATCGCTCGGTGGGCTGCAACTCGGTGCTTCTACTCAACATCCCTCCCGATAAGCGAGGTCTTATCCACGAGGTGGATGCGGAGCGCATCAAGGAGCTATCAGCATACCTCACAAAGACCTTTGCACATAATGCGATTACCGACCAAGAAAGAGCGTGGAGTGCCAAGGAGGGCGAAAGCCGTGAGTTTTCCGTGCAGCCTAACACTTTGATAAACACTCTTCTTATTCAAGAGGATATCACGCGAGGTCAGCGTGTGGAGGAGTTCTCGGTGGAAGTATATAACAATGGTGAGTGGCACTACGTAGCAGGTGGTACAACAATAGGCTACAAACGTCTACTTCGTTTTACGGAGTGCAATGCGGAGCGTGTTCGTATCACCATACACTCATCACGTGGCACAGCAAATATCCAGGAGGTTGGACTCTACTATGCCGAGCCGCTGGATGAGGTGTATATCCCTCGCCCGCTATCGGATGTAGACTCTGCGGAGTGGACATCGGTAGGATGCAATGCGGAGCAGGCCTATGACTACAACCCAACTACGGCGTGGCAGAGCGATAGTCTTACCCCTCTTACGGTAGATATGGGCAGCGAGATTGCGATACGCGGTTTCAGCTACACTCCACTTATGGGCGATGACCTCCGTGGCACAATTTTCAAGTATCGTTTCTACGTTAGCACCGATGGCAAGGAGTGGACTCTATGTCGTACAAATGGAGAGTTTAGCAACATTATGCACAACCCGATACCACAGTTTGTCTACTTCAACGAGCCTCACACCGCTCGCTACTTCAAAATAGAGCCACTGTGTGATATTAATGGCGAGGAAGCAACCTCTATTGGAGAGATAGGTATTCTTGTTCGCTAACACCCACACCCGTATGAGTGAGATAAAGAGAGAGATAAAAGAGCTTGTTTCGGCACTACCCCACACCCCTGGTATCTACCAATTCGTGGATAAGAGTGGTACGATTATATATGTAGGTAAGGCCAAGGATCTCAAGCGCCGTGTATCGTCATACTTTGTCGATAGCAGAGAGCATTCGGCAAAGGTGATTGTGATGGTGCGTCAGGTGGTGGACATACGACATATCGTGGTGGACTCGGAGCAGGATGCCCTACTCCTCGAAAACTCGCTGATAAAGAGTCTTCAACCACGCTACAACATTCTACTTAAGGATGATAAGACATATCCTTGGATTGTTGTCCGCCGCGAGCCATTTCCCCGTGTGGAGTCCACGCGCCAGCTTGTTCGAGATGGTTCACAATACTTTGGGCCATATAGTTCGGTGTCGATGCAGCGTTCTATTCTTGAGTTTATTCGCGATGTCGTGCCACTACGTACGTGTAAGCTAAATCTCTCGAACACAACCATCAAGGCGGGCAAGCATAGCGTATGCCTACAATATCACCTCGGAAACTGCAAGGCTCCCTGCGTGGGATATCAAAGCGAGGAGGAGTACGCCGAGAGCGTGGAGCTTGTGAAATCTATCCTCAAGGGCGACCTTCGTCCTGTACGCGAGTGGCTCGAGAGAGAGATGACACACGCAGCCGAGGAGCTAAAATTCGAGGTTGCCGAACACTATAAGCATCGCCTAAAGGCACTCTCGGAGTATCAGTCGCGCTCGGTTATCGTGAGTTCGAAGATTGTGGATTGCGATGTATTCTCACTTCTTCGTGATGACGACATCGCCTATTGCAACTTTGTTAGCCTTCGTCACGGCTCTATCGTTGCAGTGCAAACTATACGCCTTAAGCCTGGCGTGGAGACCACCGATAAGGAGCTTCTGTCGCACGCCATAGAGCATATTGTTGAGAATATGGACGTAAAACTCGCACGCGAGGTTATCGTTCCCGTCGTACCCTCGGCAGCGATACTCTTCGACGGCGTGGTGTTCAACACTCCGAAGCGTGGCGAGAAGGCTGATTTGCTGGAGTTTTCGCTACGTAGCGCACGCATCTATCGCGCCGAGATACTCAAGAATATGGAGATTAAGAACCCCGAGCGCCATACCGAGCGACTTATGGAGGCTATGCGCCGAGAGCTACACCTCTCGAAGCAGCCACGACATATCGAATGCTTCGATAACTCCAACCTTCAGGGTACCAACCCCGTAGCATCGTGCGTGGTATTCCGCGATGGCAAACCCTCGAAAAAGGAGTATCGTCATTTCAACATCAAGAGCGTCGAGGGCCCCGACGACTTTGCGTCGATGCGCGAGATTGTCTACCGCCGCTACTCACGTCTTTTGGAGGAGGGTGCAGAGCTTCCCGACCTTATCATTGTGGATGGTGGCAAGGGACAACTCTCGAGTGCCTACTCGGTTATCAAGGAGTTGGGCATCGAGAATCGCGTTACCATCGTGGGCCTTGCCAAGCGTCTTGAGGAGGTTTTCTATCCTGGTGACCCTACACCCTACTACCTAAGTCGTACGGGAGAGCCACTAAAGGTGATTTGTCATATTCGAGATGAGGCGCACCGCTTTGGCATCACGTTTCACCGCCAAAAGCGCGACAAGAAGTTTATTGATAGCGAATTGAGCCATAT
>JADBON010000213.1:0-3083 GCA_015656305.1 Alistipes sp. | reverse complement strand
CGCATAGCGCGATACTCACGCGACGTAGGCGCACAAATCAAGATTCTCATACCTCTACCACCACTTCTCATATACATTCGCAATACCAAGCTCCGCAGCCTCCGACGCTGTAAAGAGCGTGCGCATATACTCCGCCATAGCGGCATTTGTAAAGTCTATGGCATACAAACCTGGATTACCACACTGAATCTCGTTAAGACCTACGACATCCGCCGCAGACTTTAGTGGAAAGACCTTCTTATATACGCCAGCCAATGCCATACGCACATCCTCAGCCTCAACATTCTGCATTGTCGAGAGGTAGAAACCTGTTTTGCAACCCATAGGGCAGAATGACACGATTGACGCGCCAATCTTCTCATCAAGACGGAGATAGTATGCCATAAGATGCTCTATGGTATGCACCTCACCCGAGCCGAGTGGTGCGTGAGCCATAGGCGCGCGAAAACGCAAATCCCAAGAGCGCACCTGATAGTCGTCGTTAATAGTATATACGGAACGAAGGTACAAACCTGCGTCGAGCGTACGATGGTCAACATCGAACGATGAAACGATATTTTTCTTCATAGCTTTCATTAATTAATATATTGCAAAGATAGGAAAATTTCTACGATTTGGTTACCTTTGTCTAAAATTTAATCCTATGACTAACAATATACAACCCACCTACGATAATGGCCGCGTGGTATTTCTGGACTACCTGCGCGTAGTTGCCTGCTTTATGGTAATCCTTGTGCATAGCATCGAGCCATTCTACCTCGGTGGCGAGGGTACTTTTGTTGCCTCGCTCGGCGATGCCCGCTGGGTTACGTTTCTCAACTCGGCATTGCGCTGCGCCGTACCACTCTTTGTTATGACCTCGAGCTACCTCCTACTCCCAATTAAGGGCGATAGCTGGATGTTCCTAAAGCGACGATTTCAGCGTGTTGCAATACCCTTTATCCTTTGGTCGCTACTCTATGCCGTAGTACCTATGTGGGGTAGTGAGGGCGTTGTAGACATCCAGAGCAACCTTTCGCGCCTTGTCTTCAACCTTATGCCACACTCGGGGCATTTGTGGTTTGTATATATGCTTCTTGGTATCTACATCATTATGCCCATTATATCTCCCTGGCTGGAGCAGGTATCACGTCGTGGCGAGAGAGCATTCATAGCCCTTTGGCTACTCTCCACCGCCGTGCCATTCCTACGTCTTGCAGCCTCCGCAACGGGTAGCGCAGAGGTATGGGGCGAGGCGAGCTGGAACGAATTTGGTATGTTGTACTACACAAGCGGTTTTATAGGCTATATCGTTGTGGCACACTACATTCGCAAATATATTAATTGGGGCGCACGACGTACCCTTGCCGTCGCAGTGCCAATGTTTGTGGTGGGATATCTCATCGTGGCACTACCCTTCTACCTGCAACTTGGCGATAGCTATCCTATAAGTGGCTCGATAGAGCTGGCCATTGCGTGGGAGCGTAGCTGGTGCTTCGCAACTACGGGTGTTGCGCTAACCGCCATAGCCCTATTCCTTCTGTTTAAACTCATAACAAAACCTTGCCGCGTCTACCCACTCTTCGAGCGACTCTCGAAGCTAAGTTACGGCATCTACCTTGTACATATCTTTGTTCTTGTTGCGGTGTTTGACGTGGTATCATCGTGGGGCTTTGCAACGCCTATTGTGATGATTCTATCGGCAGCATTAACATTCTTTATATCAGCACTTTTAGTGCAAATTATAAAACTCCTTCCCAAGAGTAATTTTTTGATTGGATAGTATGAAATTTCGTACCGAAATAGAGATTAAGGCGTGGAGCAAGCCCCTCGAATATAGCCACAACATCTTGTGTCTTGGCTCTTGCTTTGCCACAAACATTGGCCAGGAGTTGCTAAGTCGTAAGTTCCGCGTGACGATATCACCCACAGGCATACTCTTCAACCCCGCATCCATAGCCCTCGCGATGCGTCAAATGGCGACACAAGAGACGCCTTCTAAGGACTCACTTATAGAGTTGGATGGCAGATATCTGCACCATAACTTCCACTCCTCGATTGCGGGCAATACACCCCAAGAGGCTATCACCGCGATGCGCGAGGCACTCCAGCGTGGCAACGAGGCTCGTCAGCGTGCCGACCTTACGATTGTAACGCTCGGTACGGCGTGGGTATATCGCCAAAAGGAGAGCCGCGAGGTGGTAGCAAATTGCCATAAGCAACCACATCAACTATTTAGTCGTGAGCTACTTACCGTAGATGAGTGCGTGGCATATTTGGAGGAGATTATCCGACTCTCTTCCGAACGCATACTCTTTACCGTAAGCCCCGTACGCCACCTCGGCGAGGGATTGGAGGACAACTCTCTCTCAAAGGCAATACTGCGCGTGGCAATAGACGCCGTTTGCCGTCGTCATAGCGACCGCGTTAGTTACTTCCCATCATACGAAATACTCATTGACGACCTCCGCGACTACCGCTTCTACGCCGAGGACCTCGTACACCCTTCGCATCAAGCCGTGGAGTACATCACCGAGAAGTTCTGCGAGGCGGCACTATCGCCCTCAAGCAAGGCGCTTATGGCAAAGGTCGAGAGCATCGTTCGCGCACTAAACCATCGCCCTAATAATCCTCGTAGCGAGGCATACAAGAGGTTCTGCGAGTCACAGCTGAAGGCTATCGAGGAGATTAAAGGTGTAGATTTATCCGAAGAAAGAGCCTCTTTCGAGCGATTGTTACAAATAAATTTGTAACTTTGCGAGATAATTTTTGGATATGACAAGAGATTTCACACGTAGGGTGCTACTTGCCCTCGCAATTATAGTCGTTTCACTCACCTCTGCATCGGCACAAAAGCCGCAGCTTGTGGTAAACATCATCGTAGGTTCGATGCGTAGCAGCGACATCGAGCGTTACAGCGACAACCTCTGCGACAAGGGGTTGAAGCTACTTATGGAGGGTGGCGCTTACTACACAAATGCCGAGTATGACTATGCCCTAACATCAACACCTGCGGGCTTGACGACATTCGCAACTGGAGCGCAGCCATCCACCCACGGCGTTATTGGCGAGTATTGGTGGAACTATGTCGACTCTTCGCGCGT
>JADBON010000149.1:0-4105 GCA_015656305.1 Alistipes sp. | reverse complement strand
TATTCGTAGCAATGGTAACCTGGCCACGACGACCAGCCTCGGCAACAATCTGAGCCTCCAACTGGTGTTGCTTAGCATTCAACACATTATGCTTAATGCCACGCAACTTCAACATACGGCTGAGCAACTCCGAGATCTCAACAGAGGTAGTACCAACCAACACTGGACGGCCTGCCTCTACCATCTTCTCAATCTCGGCGATAACAGCGTTATACTTCTCGCGCTCGGTCTTATAAACCAAATCCTCGCGGTCATCACGAATAACATCCTTATTTGTTGGGATTACCACAACATCGAGCTTGTAGATACTCCAGAACTCCGAAGACTCGGTCTCGGCAGTACCTGTCATACCCGCCAACTTGTGGTACATACGGAAGTAGTTCTGAAGTGTGATAGTTGCGAAGGTCTGTGTAGCATCCTCCACCTTCACATTCTCCTTCGCCTCGATAGCCTGGTGAAGACCATCCGAGTAGCGACGGCCCTCCATAATACGACCTGTCTGCTCGTCAACAATCTTTACCTTGTTGTCGATAAGCACATACTCAACCTCCTTCTCGAACATAAAGTATGCCTTAAGAAGCTGATTCATAGTATGTACGCGCTCCGCCTTAACAGAGTACTCCGACAAAAGCTCATCCTTGCGCTGCGCACGCTCCTCGTGAGAGAGCTCCTTATTCTGCTCCAACTCCGCGATACGCGCACCGATATCTGGCAATACGAAGAAGCCCTCCTCGCCAAAACGCTTCGATGCTACCTCGTGGCCCTTATCAGTAAGGATGAGGGAGTTCATCTTCTCGTCGTGAACAACGAAGTTGTCGTCGGTAATCTCTGGCATACGACGCTCGTTATCCTGCATATAGATATTCTCGGTCTTCTGCAAAAGCACCTTCACACCTGGCTCCGAGAGGAACTTAATCAATGCCTTGTACTTTGGCATCGCCTTGTAGGCTCGCAACAAGAGCTTACCAGCCTCCTCCATCTGTCCCTCGTTGTAGAGACGCTTCGCCTCGGCAACATCCGATGACGACATCTTACTCTGAAGGTCGTAGATATACTTGGCAGCAGGCTGATACTCCGCAAAGAGCTGATCGCCACCCTTTGGCACAGGACCAGAGATGATAAGTGGCGTACGTGCATCGTCAATCAACACCGAGTCGACCTCATCGACAATAGCATAGTGGTGCTTGCGCTGCACAAGGTCCTTTGGCTGCGAAGCCATATTATCACGCAAGTAGTCGAAACCAAACTCGTTGTTAGTACCGAAGGTAATGTCGGACATATATGCCTTGCGACGCTCCGCAGAGTTAGGGCGTGTGTTGTCGATACAAGCTACCGATAGGCCGTGGAACTGATACATAGGGCCCATCCACTCGGCATCACGACGTGCGAGGTAATCGTTGACAGTAACCACGTGAACACCCTTACGAGCAAGCGCATTGAGGAACACTGGCAATGTAGCAACAAGTGTCTTACCCTCACCCGTAGCCATCTCTGCGATACGGCCCTTGTGGAGTGCTACACCACCAAAGAGCTGCACGTCGTAGTGTACCATATCCCACTTAATGACGTTACCACCTGCGGTCCACTGCGAACTATAGATAGCCTTGTCATCCTCGATACGTACCAAGTCGGCACGCTCTGCAGCGAGGTTACGGTCGAAATCGTTTGCCGTTACCACCACCTCGTCGTTCTCGGCGAAGCGGCGTGCTGTATCCTTCATAATTGCGAAGGCCTCTGGGAGAATCTCCTCGAGCTTCTGCTCAATCTTCTGGTCGATGCGCTTTGTAGCCTCGTCGATATCCTTCGAGATACGCTCCTTATCCTTGAGCGATGTCTCCGCAAGCTCAAGACGCTGCTTGTTATCCACGATGCTCTTCTCATCCTCGGCAATAAAGTCGGCAATAGCCTGGCTCAACGCCGCAGAACGAGCGCGAAGCTCATCGTTTGAGAGTGCTGATATCGAAGGGTAGATAGCCTTAATCTTCTCGACATAAGGCATAATCTCCTTGCGGTCCTTATCGGCCTTTGAGCCGAAAAAGAGCTTAATAACTTTTGATAAAATATCCATATCTATATTCTTTGTTTTCTTGTTACTCTGTATATCAACTTATGTATTACATACATAACGCGCAAAGATAATAAAAAATTTGGCAAACAGCAATAATTTCTCGCCGATATTACAAAAAGAGATACCCTCGGAATAGCACAAGCGTACATTCCGAGGGTATCTTAAGCCTTAAAAGTCTCTTTATCGGCGCATCGGTGGGCCAAATGGGGGCATCTTACCCTTATTGCCCATACCTTCGTAGTCATCGATATTCTTCGATGCGCCCTTACCGAAGTAACGGAGGTTGTAGTTGAACTGAACTGTGAAGTAGCGACCTACAACGCTATTCCAACTATTCTGCGTATAACCACTACCTACGGTACGTGCGAAGGCAGAGTTCTGGTTAAGAAGGTCATTTACACCCACAAGAACCTCGCCCTGCTTATTTTTGAAGAGCTTCTTGCCGAGGTATACGTTACAGATGAGGTAATCCTCGTTGTACTTATCCGTGAAGCCGATATACTGGTTGTAGTTCACAGCTGCGGTGAGCGTGAAGCCCTTCCAGAATACCCACTTTAGAGTACCTGATGCAGAGTGGTTGAAGTACTGGTTGAAGTCGCCACGACCTGCAAGCGACTGACGAGCCTCGTTGTAAGCACCATTCCACTGAAGTGTGAAGTCTATATTCTCCGAGATATTACTACCGAGCGAGAGCATAGCATCGTAACCCATATTCGAGGTGATGTTAATCTTCTGGTCAATCATCGAAGGGGTACGTGACCAGCTAACACCCGCCATAACATTAAGGTTACACTTAATAGGATTGATTGGGAAGCCATAGCTCAGATGTGTACGTACCGACGCATAACCATCCATATTCTGGTACGTAGAGTACTGAAGAGGAGTGTATGGGTTACCATCGCTGTTCAATGGCACGTTAGGCATCTGCTCCGCAGTTGGGTTGTAGATTACCGACTGACCAATGTAGTCCTGTGTAAGCTGTGTTGAGAACATCCACATAAAGGTACGTCCCTTCTCGATATTCGAGAGCGTATAGTGGAAGTTGATGCGGTGTGTATATGACGAGCGAAGGTCCTTGTTACCCACCGAGATAAACTGCACGTTTGTCAAGTCAGGCACCTCCTGCAAGTTACGCACATCGGGGTTCTGCGTATATGAACTTACAAAGACACGAATAGTGTTCTGTGGGTTAAACGCCACATTACCCATAAGGAAGTAGGTAACGTTGTCGTAGTCGCGCTTTATGCTCTCGCCACGGCTCATAGCATCGAGTATCGAGTGCTGATAGTAGACGTTGGCAATGAAGGTGTTACGCTGCTTTGAGTAGCGGAAACCTGGACCTACACGATGCTCCATATTTGTGCTTGTGGTAAGCGACGATAGCTGCGCATCTGGCTCACCACTAATCACGTAATCACTACCTGTGAGATACGAGCGCTTATCAATCTCCTGGTCCTCGTAATCGAAGCGATACTGAAGGCTCACCTGTGAGTTCTGCGACACAGGCTCGGTATATGTAACATTCGCACGCATATCATTCTGTCCCTGAGGAGCATAAGATGCGATATACTGCTCTGGCTCACCCGCCTTACGGATAGAGTAGCTATTGGTCCAAGACTGTGGAGTCTGACGTGTAGAGTAGCGACCGTCAACGGTGATTGTACGGCCAGGCTTACCAATCTTCACGCGATACTGCAAGAACTCGCTGAAGCGATATGCACGCGACGAGCCCTCCGAGCCATTGTGAATCATCTCATACTCAAGACCCTTCTTCTCGGCACTCTCACCCGAAAGCTCGCCATACTGCTGGCTATAAGGGTCGTTACCCTGAAAACTGAAGTTCGTGCGCGACATAAGCGACATATTCTCGTTAATCTTCCAGTCAAGACGAAGATTTAGACGATGGTTGAAGTTATGAGTCTCCGACTCACCCTCCTGAATAAGATGGTCATCAGGCGATGGTGCCTCATACCACTTCTCAAGAAGGCTCTTATTGCGAGTCTTGGTATCGTTATAGAAGTACGAGCCGTTCAACTT
>JADBON010000132.1:0-4457 GCA_015656305.1 Alistipes sp. | reverse complement strand
TTGAGGTTTTTGGGAGACCCTCTTTTGTGTTGTGGTGACCAAAAGTGACCATTTTTGAGGTTTTGATAAAAAGAGAAACCCTGCAAGTATTGTTTGTCAACTACTTACAGGGTTTTGTTGTACTCGGAACCGGGGTCGAACCGGTACGGGCATTACTGCCCACAGGATTTTAAGTCCGGCGTGTCTACCTATTCCACCATCCGAGCTACTCAGTCCGTTAAAGACGTTGCAAATGTACAATTTTTATTTTATTTTACAAAAAATCTATACGTTTTTGATTCTCCTATAGCGATGTTTTCGCCATCGAATATTAAAGGGTAGATGCAGTTAAACACATCTACCCTTTTAATTTTCAATCTATTGACGCCTGCTATCAATATGCTTAATAATTGTATCGAGGTCACTCGGCGCAAACCACGCCATCTCGCTATCCCTACGAAACCAGGTCATCTGTCGCTTGGCGTAGTGTCGTGAGTTGCGCTTTATAAGTTCAATGGCTTCATCGAGAGTTATCTTACCATCGAAGTAGTCGAACATCTCACGGTAGCCTACGGTTTGCAGAGCATTAAGATGTCGCTTATGGTATACGGCACGTGCCTCCTCCACAAGACCATCCTCAATCATCATATCCACACGTAGGTTAATGCGCTCATAAAGAACATCTCGAGGCATATCCGTTGCAATCTTTATGATATCGAAACTGCGCTCGGCCTTCGCGCCACTACGCTGCTCGCTATAAGGTCTACCCGTAACAATACACACCTCCAACGCTCGCATAACACGCGAAGGATTGTTCCTGTCTACAATGTTCGCATACTCTGGGTCGAGCCTACGAAGTTCCTCTACAAGAGCCTCCAAACCCTCGTTTTGCAATCTCTGCTTCAGCTCCTCTCGCACACTCTTATCTGCCTCTGGGAGGTTATCCATACCGTCGCACAGTGCCTGGATATATAAACCCGAGCCACCTACGGCCACAACATATTCATTCTCCGCAAAGAGTCTATCAAGCAGCGCCAACGCCTCACCCTCGTAGCGCCCCGAGTTGAAGTCATCCTCCACCTCTCTATCGGCAATAAAGTAGTGCGTGGCAGCTGCAAGTTCCTCTGCGGTAGGTTGTGCTGTGCCAATGGCAAGCCCTCGATAGAACTGTCGCGAATCGGTCGAGATTACGGGTGCATTGTAGTGCTGCGCAATCTTTACTGCAAGCGCACTCTTACCCGAACCTGTTGGGCCAGCAACAACGATAAGTGTACCTCGTTTAGAACTCATCATCGTAGCTGTCGTCACCATCGCCATCAAACTCTCCGTACTCGCTCATCATCTCATCGAAGATTGAGCCTGCTTGCTCGGTAGCCTGTGGGTCATACTGATCTGGCACAGGGGCGTGTTCGAATACTACACGTGGGTAGGTAAGGTCCTTATCAGGACGCTGCATATCGATGAGCTCGAGGTAGTACGAGCGGTCGTTAATCATATCGAAGGTATAGACAAGGCGATCGTGGAAGTCGTTAGTAACCTCCATAAGGCGCACATTGTCCATACAGCGTGGCGAGCCAGGGATATCCTCGCCCATATCCAACTCAGTAAACTCCTCCACAAGACGCCATTCGGCATCAGATTTGAAGATAGAGACCATACAAGGCTCGTATCCAAGGGCATCAAGCAGGAAATTGTGAAACTCCGTAAGCGTCATATCGGGATAAACCTCGAAATCGCGAACAAAATTATCACTCTCGTCGCTGAGCATACGATACTTAAAGATAATATTCATAGCAGTTATAATATTATACGTTATACATTCGTCTATTACGTAAGACAAATTTAATACATAATTCATAAATAATATACATCTTTGTAAAAAATATCATCTGTCGAGGAAAAATATTGCAAAAAACTAAAATAGATGTTATATTTGCAGTGCCGAACAATCTTTTCACGGATTATTCTTTAGCGTCGGCAACTGAGCAATCGAAAAAATCAATTTATTACATATGCAAGATTTAACAGTATTGGAGGGTAAAACCATTGTGGAGTTGCGCGAAATCGCAAAGATGTTGGGTATTACACCTTCGAATATGAAGAAGCAGGAGCTGCTTAATAAGATTATTGCTGCGGCAAGTGAGGCTGCTACGGCGGAAAACACCGAGCAGACTCCAAAGGAGAGCGCACCAAAACGTGGTCGCCGCCCTCGTATGAGTAGCGTGAAGGTTGGTGGCGAGGAGGCACAGCCTGAGAATGTTACGCCAGAGGTGGCGGATAGCGCCGAGGAATCCACTATAGAGGAGGCTTCAGCGCCGATTGCTGAGTCACACCACAAGCGTCGTGGCCGCAAGCCAAAGCGTGCGAAGGAGCAGGTTCCGATGGAGCAGCCAAGCCAGGAGAGTGTCGAGAATGAGGAGACATTGGCGACAGATGGCGCAGATGTAGTGGACGGCGAAGATTCAATCTCCGAGGAGGTGTACCCCATCGCATACGATGTTGATGATATCGACAGCGAGGGTGACGAGGATGAGGATTACCTTACAGATGAGGAGGTCGAGGAGTTTATCACCAAGGATGACTTTACCGCAGTAATTGATGGCGAGGGTGTTCTTGAAATTATGGCCGACGGCTTCGGTTTCTTGCGCTCGGCAGATTACAACTATCTCAATTCACCAGATGATGTATATGTCTCACCATCACAGATTAAACTCTTTGGCCTTAAGGCGGGCGATACCGTAAGTGGCACAATCCGACCACCAAAGGAGGGCGAAAAGTACTTCCCATTGGTACACGTCGAGCTTATCAATGGCCTTAAGCCAGATATCATTCGTGACCGTCAGCAATTTGAGTACCTTACCCCACTCTTCCCAAGCGAGAAGTTTAACCTCACGGGAAATGGCCACAATACAAAATCTAACCGTATTATCGACCTCTTTGCCCCTATTGGTAAGGGACAGCGTGCGCTTATCGTAGCACAGCCAAAGACGGGTAAGACAATGTTGTTGCAGTCTATTGCTAACGCCATTGCCGACAACCACCCAGAGGTATATATGATTGTGCTATTGATTGATGAGCGTCCAGAGGAGGTTACCGAGATGGCTCGCCACGTGAAGGCAGAGGTTGTTGCTTCGACCTTCGATGAGCAGGCGGCACGTCACGTTAAGGTTGCGGAGATGGTGCTTGAGAAGGCTAAACGTATGGTTGAGAGTGGCCACGATGTTGTCATCTTCCTCGACTCTATCACACGTCTTGCACGTGCATACAACTCCGTACAGCCAGCTTCAGGAAAGGTGCTTTCGGGTGGTGTGGATGCCAACGCACTGCATAAGCCGAAGCGCTTCTTTGGTGCGGCACGAAATACCGAGGAGAAGGGCTCGTTGACTATCATTGCTACTGCGCTTATCGACACTGGCTCGAAGATGGACGAGGTTATTTTTGAGGAGTTCAAGGGTACGGGTAATATGGAGCTTCAGCTTGATAGAAAGCTCGCTAATAAGCGTATCTACCCTGCTGTTGATGTTGTTGCGTCGGGCACTCGCCGCGAGGATTTGTTGTTGCCACAGAGCGTTATGCAGCGCACGTGGATATTGCGTAAGCACCTTGCAGATATGACACCTGTTGAGGCTATGGAGTTCCTTCAGAAGCAGATGAATCTCACACGCGACAACGACGAGTTTCTCGCAACAATGAATCAATAATCGTCGATTAATGAGAAAGATAGTAGCGTTACTTATAGCAATACTTCATATTGGTCAGGCTATGGCGTGGGGACCGAAAGGTCACGATGTTGTAGCCTACATCGCCCAGCAACACCTCTCAAAAAAGACACTTAAAAAGGTGGAGGCTGCTCTCGATGGCCACACAATGGTGTATGTTGCAAATTGGATGGATAACGCCAGCCACACTGATGCGTATGCCCATACCAAGACGTGGCACTACGTGAATGTTGATCCCGCAGAGCAGACATACGCCCTATCTGCAAAGAGTCATAGCGGTGATGTTGTAACAGCTATAAACGCCATTGTCGAAAATCTTAAAAGTGGCGAACTTTCGGCCGAAGAGGAGCGCGTGGAACTGATGATGCTTATCCATCTCGTTGGCGATATGCACTGCCCTATGCACGCAGGACATAAGAGCGACAGAGGTGGCAATGGCACACAGGTGAAATACTTTGGCAAGATGAAGAACTTGCACTCGGTGTGGGATAGCGAGATTGTGGAGTCTGCGCACCGCTGGAGTTATGTTGAGTGGCAGGAGAATATCGACCGCGCAAATCGAAAGGAGGTTAAGACACTCTCATTAGGCACGCCGAATGATTGGATAGAGGAGAGTGTTCTTCTGGCAGACGATATCTACAATAGCTCTACTGCGGGAGGCAATCTCTCCTATGATTATGTCGCACACTATGCGCCAATCATCGAGGCTCAACTTCTAAAGGGTGGCCTTCGTCTGGCAAAACTCCTCGAAGAGATATA
>JADBON010000050.1:0-7016 GCA_015656305.1 Alistipes sp. | reverse complement strand
TAGCCTCGGGAAGCCAGATTATCATCGCCTTATACTCCGAAGAGTAGCTCTTGAACTGAAGTTTGCGGATTATCTCCTCCGACTCCTTGGCCGAGATAAGGCCCTTCATCGTCTTGCCAAGGTCGAGGTCGGCGTACCACTCATCGGCCGAGAAGATACCTCCGTTACGCTGCCAGATGTCGCGCCATTTCTCGATAAACATATCGCTGATAACAGCCTCACCAGTCTTCTTCTCGCGCTTGTTTACGGGGAAGACCATATGTAGGTCGGGGTGGGCAAGAGCCTCAATCTGTCGGCACGAAGGGCACTCGCCGCACGAGTCACCATCGTGGCGGTTGGGGCAGAAGAGGTACTGCACGTATGCCAATGCAAGAGGCAACGAGCCATAACCCGCATCGCCCGTAAAGAGTTGCGCGTGGCTGACACGTCCAGCATCTATCTGCGCCTTAAGTCGCGCCTTAAGACTATCGTGACCTATGATATCTGCAAATTTCATTATACTCTCTTTCCTAAAAATTTACCCAAAATGCTTCGCACAAGAGCCTTTATGTCTATCTTCTCGCGCCATACGGCATAGCATATCGCAGCCATAAAGAGGATGATGTTGAGGCCCATATTTAGTGGTGCATCCCATTGTGGGAGATTTCTCGATATGAGGTAGACAACACCCGCCACGGCGAAATACTCGGCGATGCGCTTCAAATCGTAAGGGATAGGGTAGTGGCGCTTGCAGAGGATGTAGCTCCACACAACCATCGCAGCCTCGGCGATAAGGCGTACCCACGCAGCACCGCGGTAGCCCATCTTCGGAACAAGGACAAAACTCAACGCTATGGTCACCACAAGGCCCAAAACGGTGATATAGGCGGCATACTTGGTCTTCTCCTCCCTCTTATACCAGAACGAGAGGTTGAACCATATGCCTGCCAAGACGTTCGATGCCAGAACAATAGGCAATATGTCGATACCCTCGCGGAAGCGGCGGCCTACGATAAGGGCAAAAACATCCTTGAATAGCACGATGCCGAGGAAGATAATCATCGACGCCATAACGTAGTACTTCATCGACGCGGCATTAGCCTCCTTGAACTCCTCCTTCTTGAATCCCGCGAGGAAGAATGGCTCGGCAGCAAGGCGATACATCTGCGTGAAGAGTGTCATAACAACGGCAATCTTGACAATCGCGCCGTAGACGCCCAACTCCGCCATAGCGTGAGCCTCGCCACCAGGGGTGAGGAACTTAATCATCTGCCTGTCGATAAACTCCGTTGCAGTGCCTGCGATGCCACCCAAAAGTAGCGGCGCGGAGTAGAGGAGTATTTGTCGCATAAGCCTCCAGTCGATACGTGGCACGATACGCTCGGTGGTTGGGAGCAGCGCTACGAGAGTAACGACGCTGGCGATAAGGTTTGCAACCAGCACCCAGCCTACGCCAAAGTGTGTGGCATAGAGTCCCGCGACGCCGAAGCCTATGGCGAGGGTGACGTTGAGCAAGACGCTTAACGACTTCAAGATTACGAAACGCATAGCGCGTCCCTGCTCTCGGAGTTTTGCAAAGGGGATTATCGACCATACGTCAACCATAACGATTGCCGCAACGATAAGTACATACTCGGGGTGTGCTACATACGCCGCACCCATAGCCTCGGAGATTGGGGCGTTGAAGAGCCATACGAGAACGAAGAAGAGTACCGCATTTAGGGATGTCATACCCCACGTTGAGGCAAATACGTTGCGCTTACCCGCCTCAACATCACCTCCAGCCTCCTCGGCACGTGTGGTGAAGCGGAAGAAGCTCGACTCCATACCCATCGAAAGCACCACAAGGGCGAAGGGGATAAGGGCATAGATGTCGGTGACAATGCCATACTCACCCTGCTCGAAGATGCGGGTGTAGTAGGGTGTAAGCAGATAGTTCAAGAAGCGGACGACTATCGTGCTGATGCCATATATTGCGGTCTGTTTTGCTAACTTTTCTAACATTGTCTTTGTCTCAAAGGTCGTGCGCACGTGACGTATGCGTGCGCATAATCGCACAAAGATAGTCAATTTTTTTGTATAACAAAAAAGAAGAGGCCGTATCGCAACTATATTTCGACGATACGACCTCTTAAAATGGGTTATGTTATGCTGTTGTTATAGTCTGTCGAGAGCCTCGCGGATAAGAGCGCAGCACTCCTCAATCTCCGCCTCCGAGATGGTCAGTGGCGGTGAGATGCGGAAGGCAGTGTCGCAGTAGAGGAACCAGTCGCTCATAATGCCCACCTCCTTGAAAATCTCCATAAGACGATAGAGGTACTCCGCCTTGCCAAGTTCGAGGGCGAGTAAAAGTCCTGAACGACGAATTTCCAAGACGCGAGGATGGCTCTTAAGACGCTCCTCAAACAATGCGCCCTTCGACTCCACCTTCTCAACGATATTGTTGTTGGTTAGGTAGTTAAGGGCTGCAAGACCTGCTGCGCAACATACGGGATGACCTCCAAAGGTGGTGATATGTCCCAAGCAGGGGTTATGCGTGAAAGAGTCAAGAATTTGCTTATTTGACGCTATGCCACCAAGCGGCATTCCGCCACCAAAAGCCTTTGCCAAGCAGACAACATCGGGGGTGATACCATACTTCGTTGAGGCAAACATCTCGCCCGTACGTCCCATACCCGTCTGAATCTCATCGAAGATAAGCAATGCGCCAACCTCCGTGCAACGCTCGCGCAGAGCCTTTAACCATTCCGGGTTTGGAAGACGTACGCCAGCCTCGCCCTGAACAACCTCGCAGAGCACTCCTGCGGTACGTGTGGTAATCTTCTGTAAATCCTCGAACGAGTTGAAATTGATGGACTTAACATCGGGTAGAAGAGGTCTAAACTCCGCCTTCCACTCCTCGCCTTCGGGCGCTCCCATCATTGACATTGCACCGTGTGTAGAGCCGTGGTAGGCGCGACGCATAGAGATAAGCTTCGTACGGCCAGTATAGCGTTTTGCGAGCTTCAGTGCCACCTCGACAGCCTCGGCTCCAGAGTTCACAAAATATAGGCAGTCGATGCCCTCGGGGAGAAGCTCTGTAATGCGGCGGGCATACTCAACTTGTGGGCGCTCGACCATCTCGCCATAGACCATAACGTGCATATACTGAGCCGCTTGCTCCTGTACGGCACGTACCACCTCGGGATTGGCGTGACCTACGTTGCTAACCGAGACACCTGCCACAAGGTCGAAGTAACGCTTGCCCTCGGGGGTGTAGAAAAACGAGCCCTCGGCGCGTGCCACCTCGATAAGCATTGGCGATGGGGATGTCTGTCCCACGTGCTGCAAAAATTGCTTGCGTAGTATCATAGTTTCTACTCCTTGATTAATAGTTTTCCGCTCTGCTCGGCTTTGCGGAGGATGCCTTCGTAATCACGTACCGAGGACATTGTCCAACGTGTGAGAAGGCGTAGCTGCTCCTGCTCCGATAGTTGCCAACCATCCACCTGTTCGCGGATGCGCTGCGAGAGCATATATATCAATATGGCGGCTGAGGCAGAGACATTTAGGCTCTCAACCATACCGCACATCGGAATCATCAAGAACTCATCCGCAGCCTCGATAACCTCCTCCGAGATGCCAGCGTGCTCCGTGCCAAAGACAAGAGCAAACTTACCCTTCGTAACGTCGAAAGTCTCGGGCGTAGAGCTGCAACGGTGAGGCGTAGTGGCTATGATGCGATACCCCTCGCTCTTGAGGGCCTTGAGAGCCTCGGCAGTGGTGTCGTGATGCTCCACGTCAACCCACTTCTGCGTGCCACGCACGATGTTCACCGAAGGGTCGAATTTGCAGCGATCCTCGACGGTGTGTATCTGCTGGATGCCGAATGCCTCGCAGTGGCGCATAATGGCGCTGGCATTCTGCGGGTGGAACATATTTTCGGTCATAATGCGCATATAGTGGGTGCGCTGTGCGAGGGTGCGGCGCAAGACCTCCTTGCGCTCCTCGGTGAGGAACTCTGTCATATACTCAAGACGCTCCCTTATCCACTCCTCGGAGTGTTCCTCGGTGCGCAGTCTACTTGCGATATTTGTCATCTTCGTCTAAGATTTTTAGGTAACTTTCGTATCTCGACCACGCTACGATGCCCTCCTTAACTGCCTCTGATACAGCACATCCAGGCTCGTGGGTGTGGGTGCAGTTATAGAATCGGCAGTCGGGTGCCAGGCGCATCATTTCGGGGAAGTAGCGGCATAGCTCGCGGCCATCAATGTCAATAAGTCCGAAGCCCTTGATACCTGGCGTGTCGATGATATATCCACCCTCGATGGGGTACATTGTCGAGAATGTTGTGGTGTGCTTGCCCTTATGGTGGCTCTCGGAAATCTCGCCAGTGCGGATGTCGAGCGTAGGGTCTATGGCGCGTACGAGTGTCGACTTGCCAACGCCAGAGTTGCCCGCAACAAGGGTAGTGTGGTTATGAAGGATGGCGCGTATCTCCTCAACGCCCTCGCCCGTATTGGAACTTAGGCGTAGCACCTCATAGCCTGCATCGCCATATATCGCCTCGAACTCCTCAGCCTCCATAGCCAACTCATCAACGAGCGTGTCGGCCTTGCCCAAGACAATAGTCACGGGAACCTTATAAGCCTCGCAGGTGACAAGGAAACGGTCTACAAATTCGCGGGGTGTGGTGGGGGCGTGAAGCGTAACGATGAGGAGTGCGCGGTCGATATTTGCTGCGATGATATGCGACTCCTTGGAGAGATTCGAGGCGCGACGAATGACATAGTTGCGGCGTGGGAGAATCTCCACAATGGCGTTGCTCTGCTCGTCAGGCTCTACCATAACGCGGTCGCCGACAACAACAGGATTGGTGGAGCGGATGCCCTTAAGGCGTAGCTTACCACGTATACGACAGTTGAGGACACCACGCGATGTGGTGACCTCATACCAACTGCCTGTCGAACTTACGACAACTCCCTCTAATCTTGTATCTGTATCGTTAAAAGGCTGATTCATAATCTGATTTAACAGTTAACGCCCACTCAAGTACCTCCTCTTCAATCTCCTCCAACTCGGGGAATACCTCCTCTCCAAATTTTGCTAACTCGTTGAAGAGTATCGACTCGTCGAGAGTCTCGTAGTCGATGTACTTTGGCTCGAAATACTCCCTAACGCGGGCATCTCTATTTTCGAGCATATCGGCATACTCCTCGACCATCTCTGGTGTGAGGCCCTGTGAGCCAAGCTCAAGAACCTTCTCGGCACGCATCTCACCGATATTAACAGTTGTGAAGAGCGAGCAGAGAACAGATGTGATAAGGGCTACGGCTACAACCGAGAGGGCCATACCGAGCAGTGAGTCAATCTTCTTAAGGAAGTCGAAGAGTAGGAGTTTGCGGAATAGTGGCGCAATAATCCACACGAAAATCCATACGCCAAGGATGATTATACCATAACCTATGAGATAAGCCAAGCCTGGGTCCGTAGAGAAGTTCTCGCCAATGGCATCTGCATAGTCGGGAGCAAAGAGGATGGCAACATAGAGACCTATGAGCTGCAAAAGCTGTACGATAAAACCTTTACGCCAGCCTGCGACAAGGGCGATAAGTGCAATAGCAATAAGGATAATGTCAATAATCATAGTAGTGGTCTGTTTTTAAGTTAGTAATTCCAGTTAATTAGCTACAAATGCGCTCTGTAACTAATATAAAAGAGTCCGAAATGCACTCTTTTCTACTATTATTTCGCACGAAGATAAGAAATTTTTTTCTTTATTCGTATATTTGTCACGACAAATTTGATAAACACATCGCTTTTCTATGAAGATTAAAACATATATCATTGCCCTTATGGCAATGCTTCTTTCGGCTGTGACGCTATCGGCATCTTCGCCTTCGCGTGTGACAATTCCGCTGAACAGTGATTGGCAGGTATATCCCGTTGAGGCTCCCGATGGTGGCGAGGCGGAGTATATTAGCTTGCCTCATAGCTGGCAGAGTGAGCTCGGAAGCTATGGCCAGAGTGGTCTGGGTATGAACTACGTGAGAGTTTTGGAGGTGCCTCGTGAGTGGATGGGAAGGCGTCTCTTCTTGCGCTTCGGAGGTGTGATGAATGTGGCGGATGTTTTTGTAAATGGAAGCTACATAGGCTCGCACAAGGGGGGCTATACGGCATTTACGTTGGAGATTACCGACAAGGTGCGCTTCGGCTCGAAGAACTACCTACGTGTTGTAGTGTCGAATAACCGCCGTAACGATATGTTGCCACTATCGACAGATTTGGATATGTCGGGAGGTATATATCGCGGCGTGGAGCTGATGGTAACGCAGAGGAATATCATCTCGCCTCTACACCACTCGACAGAGGGTGTCTACGTCATTCAGAAGAGTGTTAACCGCCAGAAGGTTGAGGGTGTGGTGCGTAGCTATATCTCGGCCGTGGATGTCGACCACGCCACGCTCACGATGCGTATCGTAGGTGCGGATGGCTATGAGGTGGACCACCGTGTGGTGCGTGCTACGAAGCTCGCCGAGGGGCGTGCCGTAGATATCCCGTTTGAGATTCTACGTCCCGTATTGTGGTCGCCCGAAAAGCCAGAGATGTATCGCGTGGAGGTGACACTCAACGATGGTAGCGTGGAGGATAAGGTGGTTGTGAATACGGGCTTTAGGTCGGTGGTTGCTTCGGCAGATAACCGCTTATGTATCAATGGCCAGGAGTGTGAGGTGAGGGGTGTAAACTATGCTCACGACCGTGCGGGAGCGGGTATGGCGATTGATGTGTCGCACCTCGAACAGGACTTCGCACTTATGCGAGATATGGGTGCTAATGCGCTTCGTTCGCTAAATGGCCCACATAGTGCGGAGTTGTATGATTGGTGTGATAAGAGGGGTATGTTGGCGTGGGTGGATATGCCATTTACCCGCTCGTCGGTAGCCTTCGCAGATATATGTTATTACCCTTCTCCAGAGCTTAAGAATAGCGGCGTGGAGCAGTTGAAAGATATTATATATCAGAATTTTAACCACCCTTCGATTGTTATGTGGGGT
>JADBON010000144.1:0-4201 GCA_015656305.1 Alistipes sp. | reverse complement strand
GTAACACCCTTAAGGTTCGCCAGAAGGGTTATGAGGCTCCTCTAAAACTCACAATCGTGAAGAGCGATGCTACCTCTGTGACCTTCTCTGTTGAGGCTCTTGATGAGCAGATGACGTGGATTGGTCAGATTGTGGGTAAGGAGTGGTTCGAGAGCTACACGACTGAGGATATTCTCTATGAGGATATGCGCTACTATAATGGCGTTGCCGACGAGATGGGTATCACCGTCGAGGAGTATCTATCGTCGGTGTTGAGCCGTGGCTCACACGAGAATATCCGTATGTCGGGCCTCGATTCGTTGACCGATTATGTGGTCTATATCTATGGTCTTTCAGCGTCGGGAGAGGTTACTACACGTCTGTTCCACGCCGAGTTCTCGACCGAGGCTCCGTATGAGGGTAACGACGTGACGTATGACATTGACGTAGAGGTAAATCGTGCCGTTGCAACAATCACTATCACCCCATCGCACGAGGGTGTTGCCTACTTCAATAACCTCATTACACGCGAGGATTTCGAGGCCTATGGCGGTGATATCAATGCTGCTGCGGATGCCGTAATCGCAAAGATTATCGAGGACTATGCAGCGTGGGACTATACCCTGGCCGAGACCTTCGAGTATAATACCGACTATCTGGCAACGCAGTATGAGTTCGAGGCTATGGCAAACACCGAGTATGTGGCATTTGCTTTCAAGTGGAACGATAAGTGTGAGCGCCTTAGTGAGGTGTCATACAAGTGGTTTGAAGTGGGGGAGATTGCGCCTTCGGAGAATGTTATCACGATGGAAATCAGCAATGTAACGCAGTCTACATTCGACATCGTTACTACCACTACCAACCTCGATCCGTATGTCATTTTCCCTGTGCCTGTGATGGAGATTGCCAAGATGAGTTCCGACGATGCGATATTCAAATATCTCCTCAATACCTATGGCACTTCGGGCTTGGGCTACTACCTCTGTGAGGGCGATGTCAAAGGTACGTTCAGCGGCTTGGCAGCGGGTACGGAGTATGCAGTTTTGGTCTTCGGCTACGAGGCTGGAACGCTCACAACGGCTATGCTTCGCCAGAATATCACTACCGCCGAGGCGGGCGATGTGGATGCGTGTGTCTACACTATTGAGGTTACGGATGTCGATGACCGCGAGGCTAATGTGAGCATCACGCCTTCGGACTTTAGCATCTACTACTATTGGAATGTTTTTGAGGCTTCGATGAGCGAGGCTGATATTAAGGAGTATATCCAAAAGTCGTATAACTCAACATATTATGGCGACTACTGGGAGTTCAGCTACTATGAGTTGGCACAGGGTAGCGTAAGTAGCCGAATCTCACAACTTATGCCTTCTACGGAGTACAAAATCGTTGTTGTGCCTATGGACCCAGATAAGTTTGAGTACATCGGTGCGATGCGCGAGGGAGGCTTCTTTAGAACCGAGGAGGCTATCATTGCCAACATTAAGATTACGGCGGGCTTCGATGCCTACTACGATGGCGATGAGGTCTATGCCCTGGAGCCTGACTATTGCAGCTCTTGGCAGGGTTGGGTGGTAGTGCCTATGAGTGTAAATATTGAGGGTGAGTATGACGGCTTCCTCTACACGATGTTCTCGTATGTCGAGGGCCTTGAGAACCCTGAGATTTACTCGGATAACTTGCTGATAGACAACCTCTACAATGTAGGTGCTTATTGGTCGCCAGCATACTTCCGTGGCGAGTGGGATAAGACCATTATGATTGCTGCGGTGGCATTCGACTACGAGGGTAACCCTTCGCCTGTGTATCGTAGCGTTCACACCTTCACACGCGACGGAGCGGGTGATGCACAGGAGTTTGTGGACTACTATATGGGTACTATTACAACCTCGCTTTCGGCAAGCTGCGTTTACCGCGACGACCTCTCGGTTGAGGGTTTCGATGCTTCGATAAAGAGCATCCCACAGCCCGAGGTGACAAAGCAGCGACGCTTGGTGGAGTTCCTGCGATAGTGACCTAATTCCGTTAAAATTGGGGCAATTATGAGTTTCTACTCATAGTTGCCTCTTTTGTTTTTGTCTTTATGATTTACAAAATAGGGCGTTCGTTGAAATTATTTCGCACGTGAGAATGATTATATTATCTTTGCTCGCGTTAATTTTAGATATATTGTATTCATTTATGACTATTATGAAAAAGTTTGCCTCGATGTTTGTTGTAGCCATTATGGCTATGTCGTGCCACAGCGAGGTGAACAACACTACGAACCCTTCCCCCACAAATAGTAATGAGGTTAGCTTTGCTATGCCTATTGATGCCACCCGTACGATGATTGGCGAGGGTGGTGAGACACGCTGGGCTCCAGGTGATGAGTTGGCAGTATGGGCAAAGGATGCCGAGGGTAACTACGTGTTCTCGAATGCGCCGTTTATGCTCCGTTACTTCTCGCCAGAGTGGGATAAGGCATACTTCGCAGGTAACGTTGCGGCGATGGCCGAGGGCGACTACACCTACTACATCAGCTATCCACGTCCTACATCTGTCGAGGGTACTATGGCAACATACCGTGTAGCTGCGGAGCAGTCGGGTGCCTACGATGGTAAGTACGACATTATGGTTGCCGAGCCTACGGTAAATGGCTCACTAACCGAGGATGGACGCGTGGAGCTTAACACCATTATGCGCCACCAGATGCACGCCATCAAGATTACCATCCCCGAGGGACGTAACCTCTACGGCAATCGCTTTGAGTATCTCGAGATTACCTTCCCAACAGATGTTGTCGGCGATGTGACTGTCGATGTGACAGACCCAGCGGCAGAGCCTGTATATAGCAATACATCAAACGTTATCAGAGTAGAGAATGCCGATGGCTTCGATGCTGGTGATGATATTTGGGTGTTTGTGCTACCTGGCACTGTCGAAGGCGATGTTAGCTATCGTGTTCGAGGTGGTCGTCGTCACTCGGAGGTGGCGTCGTATGCTCTAAACCGCACTATGGAGCGAGGTCACGTTACGCCTATTCGTATGATGATTCCTGTTATATATCCATACTATACGGCACTCCATTTCTCTGTTGACCAGAACAATCTTGGTGAGGATTTCAACTTCTTCGATATCTATGATGCCGAGGGTAACCATATGGGTAAGTTTGAGCGCAACGCCTCGAATAAGTATACCGTGGATTATGAGGGTGAGTTCGATGCTGATATCTACGACAACTCTAATTGGCGTATTGTCTTCGACTCGGATAACGCTGTGGTTGAGACAATTGTCAACGTGGGTGATATGACCGACTATTCGGAGCATACTCGCTGGATGAATGTGCCATACCTCTTCGCGGAGGATTTCTCTACGCTTGCTACGTTCGACGCTGAATATACTGGAGGTCCATACACAAGTACTGATGGAGCAACGACAGGTGGTTACGACCTTTCGCAGTATGGTATCGCTTCAGGATGGAGTGGCGCACGCGCAGGTTGTGATGCAGCGGGTACCGCAATCTTGGTAGCAGGCCGTGTGGATTGCGTTATACTGGGTGCTACACGTGCCTATGGACGTCTTGATTCGCCAGCAATGACCAATATCAAGGAGGGTAAGGATGTTAAGGTTATGGTTACATTCGACTATGGTGGTAGCCGTAGTGGTAGCTCGACATACTATCCTGTAGGCCGTGTAGGTTATACCACCGAGATGGGCCTCTTGTCTGGTTATGCTACGCAGTTTAATAACAACGAGGCATTTGCAAATATTGAGGCTCCTGTAGCGGTGCCAAGTATCCCTACATCGGGCTCTGCAACAGGCCTAACGCAGTCGATGACATACACAATTAACAATTGCACATCGTCGCACCGTATATCTTGGCACGTTGGCCATATGGGTTATAAGAACTTAAGGATTGACAATGGCTACGGCTGGATGTACGTAGATAATGTTAAGGTCCAGATTGTAAAGTAAATAACAATAACATAATATTAACTAAATTAACACAATTATGAGAAAGTTTTTCACATTGGCATCGCTTCTTGCGCTCTCAATGGTGTCTTGCACCAACGAGGGAACTAAGGGTGAGGCAAATGAGAAGGGGTACATTAACTTCAGCCTCAATATCTCAAACGAGGTTGATGTGACACGTGCCAACATCGGCTGTACAACCCCAGCAGCTGAGAATTTCAATCTCACAATCGAAGGTGTAGGTAATGACTATCTTGGTGAGTTCGCT
>JADBON010000030.1:0-9579 GCA_015656305.1 Alistipes sp. | reverse complement strand
TCCTCCTTACGACCATCATAGGCCAACATCCACTCCGTAGTCTTCTTGTTGTAGACCACATCGAGGGCAAACTTCGACAAGCGTGCCTCGATATAACGCGCAGCAGCAGCCTCATCTCCCGTAAGCACATTACCCCAGTTACCCTGCATATCAATGAGGAGTCCCTTCTGTCCGAGTTGCACAAGTGCATCCTTGATAGAGGCATCACCGTGAGGGTGATACTGCATAGCCTGACCTACGACATTCGCAACCTTATTATAGCGACCATCCTCCACACACTTCATAGCGTGAAGAATACGGCGCTGCACAGGCTTCAAACCATCCGCCAAATGGGGAACGGCACGCTCAAGGATAACATACGAGGCGTAGTCCAAGAACCAGTTCTTGTACATACCCGTCATCGTACGCACCTCATCCTTTGCCGAGGTGAGCTGGTCGTAGCGCCCCGTAGCCACACCTTCGGCCTCGTTATCGTTGTCGACAGCCTGCGTCTCTTCGGCCGCAGCCTCCATACCCTCCATTATATCCTTGTTATCCTCCATTAGTTAAGCATTTTCAGGTTCTCGATAATATCCTCCTCCACACGCAGGTTGCCCACGATGAAGTCGCGACGCTCAGGGGTGTTGGCACCCATATAGAAGTCGAGCAGGTCTTTGATAGGGTCATCCTTAGTAAGGCGTACCCTATCGAGACGCATACCCTCGCCGATAAACTCCTTAAACTCCGCGGCCGAAATCTCTCCAAGACCTTTGAATCGCGTAATCTCGGCCTGCGCACCACACCTTTTTATCGCAGCCACGCGCTCCTCGTCGGTGTAGCAGTAGTAGGTCTCCTTCTTATTGCGCACGCGGAAAAGGGGCGTCTGCAGAATGTATAGGTGACCGAGGCGTATCAGGTCGGGGAAGAACTGCAGGAAGAACGACGTGAGCAGCAGGCGTATGTGCATACCGTCGACATCGGCATCCGTAGCGATAATCACCTTATTGTATCGCAGGTTCTCCATATCCTCCTCGATGTTGAGCGCCGCCTGCAACAGGTTAAACTCATCGTTTTTATAGACCACAAGTTTGGTCTGTCCGTAGCAATTCAGCGGCTTACCGCGCAACGAGAATACCGCCTGAGTACGAGGATCGCGGCTCGAGGTGATAGAACCCGACGCAGAGTTACCCTCGGTGATAAATATCATCGTCTGCTCCGCCAACTCGCTCTTATCGGTGTAGTGAATCTTACAATCACGCAATTTCTTATTGTTGAGCGACACCTTCTTGGCAGCCTCACGCGCCTTCTTCTGCACACCCGAGATTGCCTTACGCTCCTTCTCATTCTCCACAATCTTACGCTGCAACGCCTGCGCCGCATCGGGATGCTTATGGAGATAGTTATCGAGGTTTGTTGAGAGGAAGTCGCCAACGAACTGACGCATCGTAACACCCGTCTCCTTATCCTTTGAGCCGAGCTTTGTCTTGGTCTGCGACTCGAAGATAGGGTCGTCGACACGTACCGAGATAGCAGCAATGATAGAGGTACGGATATCCGAAGGGTCGTAATCCTTGCGATAGAACTCCTTGATAGTCTTGGCAATAGCCTCGCGGAAGGCCGCCTGATGAGTACCTCCCTGGGGTGTATACTGACCATTCACAAACGAGTAGTACGACTCGCCATAGCCATTGCCGTGTGTGATAACAATCTCGATATCATCGCCCGTAATATGGATAGGTGCATACAATGGCTCGCTCGACATATTATCGTTCACCAAGTCGAGAAGACCATTCTTCGAGATATATGGCTTGCCATTGAGGACCACCGTGAGGCCGAGGTTAAGGTAGGTATAGTTCTTGACCATCTGCTCCACATACTCCAAGTTGTAGGCATAATCGCCAAAGACCTCTCTATCTACCACAAACTCAACATAGGTACCATTCTGCTCCGCAACGCCACTCTCCGAGCGGTCGGTAAGTTCCAAGCCCTGCGCAAAGGTTACGGTACGCGCCTCGCCATTACGCACCGAGCGCGCTACGAAGTGGCTCGAAAGCATATTTACGGCCTTGACACCCACACCATTCAAACCTACGGTCTTCTTGAAGGCATCACCGCCATACTTACCACCTGTATTCATCTTGCTTACGGCATCTGCCAAAGCCTCCAATGGGATACCACGGCCATAGTCACGTACCGAGACTCTATCGCCCTCGATAGTAATCTCGATGCGCTTTCCAGCACCCATAATAAACTCATCGATGGAGTTATCTACGACCTCCTTAATAAGCACGTAGATACCATCGTCCGACTGCGTACCATCACCCAACTTTCCGATATACATACCCGGACGCAAGCGAATATGCTCGCGGGGCGAAAGGGTAACAATCGCATCTTTAGTATATTCGGCAACTTGATTTTCCAAGTTCAACTCTGCCATAAAAACTCCTCTATATTTCTTTTGTTACTTATTCTTGCGAATCTCTGCCAACGTCTCGACCATATCCTCACGCACCTGCGACATAACATCCTTAATATCGCGGCTCTTAACCTCCTCCGCTGGTATTGGAGGGAGAATGCGAATGGTAATCTTATTACGCCAATTCATCAACCAACCCTTATGCACCATAGTATTTGTGCCATCCAACACGATTGGTAGGATAGGTACTCCAGCATCCTTTGCCAGGATGAAGGCTCCGGCCTTGAAGTTATGAATCTCGCCATCCTTCGAGCGTGTACCCTCTGGGAAGATTGACACCGAAGCACCCTTCTTCAACCACTCCAAGCCACGAGTATGCACCAACTGCATAGCCTCCTTAGCACTTGCGCGGTTGATAACAATATCGCCGTGAGCAAAGAGCAACTGGCCTACGATAGGAATTCTGTAAACCTCCTTCTTCGACACCCACTTGAAGACAAGCGGAAGGTTGTAGATGCTCAAGATGTCGACCATTGAGTTATGGTTTAGCACCATCACATAAGCCTTATGAGGGTCGATATTCTCCAAACCTATCACCTCGCGCTTCATAAAAATCGGAAGACCGAAGACAACGTCAGTAATCCACTTCGAGAGTCGGTGTACTACAACACGCTTTTTATCAAAGGGATAGCACACTACAAGAGCGATAAACGATGCGATAAATAGCACCGTTGCCGCTACCAAACATACGAGATAATAGAGAATAGTTAACATAATAAACGGCGTTAGAATTTAGCATTATATTTAATTTTGCAAAGATACGATTTTTTTCGCAAAATATCCGCAAATTTTTCACATAAAATTTTCAATTTTCCATCTCTCCGCCACACCCCAACAGATAAAAAAAGAGGTTGACTAAAAATAAAATTCAGTCAACCTCATCAATATGTGGGAATTAGGCCTTACAACCCAAAATCTTGGCCACGCGCCCTAATCCTTTACTCTTACGTCGATAGTAAGTCCGATGTGCGAGAGTCGCTCCTTGAGTTTTGGCAGCTCCTCGTCCATAAACTTCTTACGCTCAAGTTGTTTGATATGGTCCTTTGCGCCCTCCGCAACGAAAAATCCAATACCTCGGCGGTTGAAGATAATACCATCCGCCTCCAGCTTCTCGTAGCTACGCATAACGGTATTGGGGTTAACACCCACCGCAGCGGCCATCTCCCTTACCGAGACTATACGCTCCATCTCTGCCCACTCGCCCGAGAGGATACGCATTGCGATAAGCTCATATATCTGTCGCCATATAGGCTTCTCTTCTGTAAACTGTATCATAACCTACCATTTTACCTGTCTGCGCCTCAGCGCTACATAACTCAACGCATAGAATAACACTGGAAGCAAGCAGTAGACAATCTTGCCCGCTAACTCCACAGCCTCGATATTTGCCTCGATATTGACGTACCACTCTTGTTCAACAACCACATCGACAACACCAAAGAGAAGAAGGATAGCTCCCACTGCGGTTAAGAAATAGGCCAACACCAGACGACGATGTGCCATAAGTGCTATAAGCAACGACGCAGAGGCAAAGAGTTGCATACAAACATATAGTGTCCAATCAAGATACTCCTTGATGTGCGTATCGAAAAATACATTAAACGGCATCTCAACAGCAAGATAGTCGAATGGATAGACAACCGCAATAGCCACTATGGAGCAAACAATTGCCGCTACGGGGAGTAACACCGCAAGATTGAAAACCATCGTCACCCAACGTTCTGCCGAGGATACGGGGAGTGTCATAGCGAGTGTTCTTGAGCCTCTGTCACGCAAGAGCCACACCTCACGAACGGGGAATACTATCGCTGCAGTAGCATATACGAATAGCGACAATCCCGATGCCGTAGCCACGCTTCTGCTAAGCACACCAAAAAGAATAGGTACAGCGACCATACTCAACAAGTTGAGCATATAGTTCTTCGACTGAACGGTATAGTTGTAGCGTGCATACTCCGCTGCACGTTTAATTGAAAATGCTACCATAACTCCTACTTATTAAAAATTGCACGAATAGCATCTCTGTTTGCCGAAGCGGCATTAAAGAGAAGCTCTATGTTTAGCTGTGAATCCTCCTCATTCTCGTTGTATATCACCGCCATATCTCCCGAGATGGTGCGCTCCGAGTAGATAACCTTATCACTCTCCTCTGCCTTACCGAACTTCAGACGCGAGCATATCTCTGCCGTTGTGGCATTCAGCGCAACGCCCTTAGCATCAAGGATTACGATATTATCGAGGAGCGACTCTACGTCTGCTACCTGGTGCGTAGAGATAACAACCATACGACCTTCATCCACATATCCAGCCAACAATCTGCGGAAAACGCTTTTCGAAGGGATATCGAGGCCATTGGTAGGCTCATCCATAAGCAACATCTTCACATTGCAGGCCAAGGCAAACGCGATATAGGCCTTCTTACGCTGGCCCATAGACATCGAGTGCAGACGCTCCATAGGATTTACGTTTAACGCCTCGCAGTAGCCACGCATCTGCCCCATATCGAAACGAGGATAGAAGCACGACGTAACCTTCGCATATCGCTCCAGCGAGATATTTGGCAAGTCGAACTCCTCGGGGATAATCATCAACTCACTGAAATTCTCTGGGCGACGAGTCATAGGGTTAACACCATCAACCAGCACCTCGCCCTCATCGGGACGCATAATGCCACAAACAAGCTTTAGAAGTGTAGTCTTACCGATGCCATTGCAACCGAGCAGACCGTGAATATGTCCCTCGCCTAACTCAAGCGAGATATCGTTCAACACTCTCTTTTTTGCCGAGTATCCGAACGAAAGAGCCTTTGTTGTAATCATAGTCATAAAGTTAATTTAGTTTTACAATTGAGAGCGAACCCTAAGCCCACGGGCTATAATTTATCGTTCACCCTCGATTTGCTCCGTTGTGTATTACACCACTAATACACTGCAAAGGTACTACCTTTTTTGTAATATCCAAATTTTTTGCGCACTTTTTTTATCACAAAAAAGCGCCCCACACGCATACAATAAACATAGGTATAACATTTTATCGGAAAATTTTTGCCCAAAAGTTTGGTAGAATGAAAAATTGGAAATATATTTGCAGTGTATTAGTTTGGTAATACACGATAATAGACAAGACAAAAAAATCATCCCTTGATGTAACAAAACACACCACTTATACGTTTTAGTAATAACAAACAGGGACAATAAAAACAGAAAGATATGAAGAGATTAGCGCAATTAGCCATTGCCACGATGGTGCTTATCCTCGGTTCGGCGAGCACCCTCTCGGCGCAACGCCTCTCGCTGGGAGGTCGTGTAGTGAGTAGTGCCGAGGAGCCTATTGCCTACGCCACCGTAGTGCTTATTCAGGAGGCAACACAGGTTACTGGAACCACAACAAATAGCGAGGGACGTTTTAGCCTCTCTGCCGTGGCGGGTGACTACACCCTCAACATCACCTACATCGGATACAAAACCGTGCAGCAGCCTATCACCCTCACGCAGAATACCACGCTTGAGGATATCACCCTTATGGAGGATAGCGAAGATATTGACGAGGTAGTTGTCACAGCACAGCTTATTCGTCGCGAGGCAGACCGTTTTGTGGTTGACATCGCAAACTCCCCAATTGCCATAGGCAAGGATGGCGAGGAGCTACTCAAAAGCGCGCCAGGCGTATGGATTCAGGATGATAAAATCTCGATTAACGGCTCCTCTGGCTCAAAGATTTACCTCAACGACCGCGAGGTTAAGATGGAGGATGAGCAGCTTATTGCTTATCTCCGCTCGCTACGTGCCGATGACATTCAGCGCATAGAGGTTATTCCTCAGTCGGGCGCCGACTACGACGCCTCATCGTCGGGAGGTATTATCAAGATTACCACCAAGAAGCGCATCGACTCGGGCCTTATGGGTAACGCCTCGCTGGTTGTAAATGGCACAAAGGGAATGTATAACGTGATGCCATCGGTATCGCTCAACTACAACCGCGGTAAGGTAAATGCCTATGGTCGTGCGTGGGCAGGAACATCTGGCAACGACTATATTACTGCGGAGCATACCGACTACACCTCGGGAACAGTAATCGACGCAGAGTCGCAACTTAGTAGCATCACAACGTGGGGTGGCGGCAACATCGGTGTTGTCTACGATATCAACGACAAGCACTCCATTGGTGGCGAGGTACAATATAACTACTACGGCGGTGGTTCAAGCACCGATACCTGGACAGAGCATACCTCAACCGCAACAACACGTAGCGACGGTGTATATGAGAATAGCTATAATAGCCAGATGGTTACAGCGACACTCAACTACATCTACAAACTCGACGAGATGGGCTCGACATTGAAGTTTATAGGCGACTACACGCGCAACACCTCGCCAAACAACAACCGCTACTTCGACTCGACATACGACATTCTCACTCCGCTTATCACACGCGACTCGACCTATCGTGATAACACGCAGTCGCTCTATCAACTTGGTACTGCGACTATCGCCCTCGAGAAGGTACTCTCTCCAAAGGTTGTGCTAAAGGCGGGTGTGAAGTACACCAACAACAATAACGATAACGAGGCGTACTACGAATACCTCGACAATGGTGCGTGGGTGGCAAACGATGATAAGAACTACGATATCGGCTATACGGAGAATATCGGTGCGGCATACGTCATTGCTACGGCACGTCTTGGACGCTTGAGCCTTGTGGGAGGTCTGCGTGGCGAGTACACCAACTTCCGCGATAAGAGCGGCGATGTAAAGCAAGACTACTTCGACATCTTCCCTAATGCCAACCTTTCGTACTCTCTCACCAAGGATGGTGCATACTCCCTCGTGGCGCAGTACTCACGCACCATCAGCCGCCCTTCATTCTGGGCGCTCTCGCCAAACATCACCAAGATTTCGGAGTATATGATTCAGTGAGGTAACCCCGAGTTGAATCCTTCGTACAACAACACGTTTACTGTTACTGCGGTGCTTAAGTACAAGTACACCATCTCGCTTGGTATTGCTACGAAGGTGAACGCCATACAGCAGAGTACGATTATCGACCCTGCAAACCCAGAGATTTTGCTACTCAAGTATATAAACTACCCTACGATGAGCAATTTCTTCCTCTCGGCGAACCTTCCATTCCAATTTACAAAGTGGTGGTCGGCAAACTTTAACATTATGGGAATGTATCTTGGTCAGCGTATCTATCCTGACGAGCCAGTGCGCCGCAATTTTATGGGATTTGCCAACGTGCAGATGTCGTTCATCCTTCCCAAGAACTTCTTTATCGAACTTAGCGGCAGGTATATGCACGGCATTGTGGCGGGTAACACTCGTATGAGCGATATGGGTAATATGAATATCGCCTTTAAGAAGCGTTTGCTTGACAATAAGCTCACCATAAGCCTCGGCGTGAATAACATAATACCTACGACACAGGATATCACCATCGAGGAGGCAACCTTCAAGCGCACGATGAATATCAACCAGCCTTGGCAGCGCCCTGCAGCCTCGCTCTCAATATCATACAACTTCAACTCTGGAAAGCAGTTCCGTGCGAAGAGCGTAGAGAGTGGCTCGGCAGAGGACCTTGGACGTCTTGGTGGCGGTGGCAACAGCAACAACGGACAGTAACTAACAACCTAAAACATAAGATATTATGAGAACCATCACATTATTTTTAAGCACGATACTCTTTACCTCGGGTATCAATGTCATCTCTACGCAAAAGTTTGCTGACGGGCCTATTGAGGAGCGCACACTGCCTATAACCGAGGAGATTACAGCTATCGCAGCATCCAACGGTGCAGATGTCATCGTGGACCCAACGCTTCCCGCAAGCGAGATTCGCGTAACCACCCACACCGACATCTTCGACATCCTCGAGATAAAGACTAACAAGGGTACAATTGAGATAGGCCTCACCTCTAACTCTTTGCGCGCCAAGACCTTCGAGGTGCGTATTCCTATACTTGCATACAAGGATATCGCCGTGTCGGGAGGTAGCGACTTCACGTGGGATAACTGCGTTGCAGAGGAGCTTTCAATAGCCGCTTCGGGAGGCGCCGATGTCGACATCACCAGCAATAGTTCGACGATAAATTTAGCAATTTCGGGAGGTGCTGATGCCGAGATTTCGGGACGTTGCATAACCCTCAATGTTGCTGCTTCGGGTGGCGCGGATGCCGACCTTGACGAGCTTATGGCCGAGAACGTAAACGTATCAGCTTCGGGAGGTGCCGACGTGGAGGTATACGCCACAAAATCGCTTACGGTAAACGCTTCGGGAGGTTCGGACGTAGCATTCCGCGGCAACCCAGAGAAGAAGGATATCGAGCGCTCGGGTGGTGCAGATGTCTATGTAAACGACTAAAAATCGACCTACAATCGACCATAAAGGGTAGTTCCTCGCCGAACTACCCTTATTTTTATCCAATATTTTGACACAAGATAATAAAAGATTATTATCTTTGTATAATATTTTCTATACTCAACGCTATGAGACGCTCGTTATTCCAAAATATTCTATGGTTGCTTCCCGCCGAGGTGGCGCACAACATCCGTATGGCACTGCTGGGCGTTGTGGGCAAAATCCCTTCGGGCAAGTGGTGGCTAAAGGCGTGTCACGCCCCACGAAAAGAGAGTATCGAGCGAGAGGTCTTTGGGCTCCATTTCCGCAACCCCATAGGCGTTGCTGCGGGATTCGACCCCAATGGCGACAGACTCGAGGAGTTGGCAGCTACGGGATTTGGATTTGTGGAGATTGGCTCCGTAGTGCCACGCCCACAACCAGGCACACCACGCCCTCGCATAAAGCGCATTCGTAGCAACGACTCGCTTATCGACAACTCGGGATATCCAAGTCGTGGTCTGGAGTATATCCTCAACAACGTGCGTAACCGAAGTGGCTATACGCGCGATTTGGTGATAGGCTGCAACATTGGCCACCTCACCGCCTCGCACCGCGATGATATCACGAAGGAGTACCTGCGCGTGTTTAGAAATATGTATCAGTATGTCGACTACTTTGTAATCAACATCTCGTGCAACACCTCTTCAAAGAGATTCGTGCCACGCTCACGCAACGAGATAGAGCAACTCATAGAGCCACTCTTTGAGTTTAGACGTGGTCAGCTC